>NZ_JASDDE010000027.1:0-51873 GCF_030407565.1 Pseudoalteromonas sp. APC 3694 | reverse complement strand
ACTATATACATCAGTGGCTTATCTTTGGCTTGATAGTTGCTGTAACTACTACTCTAATAACAACACAAAGGATTAAACAATGACCGATATAGCACATTCAGCGTTTATAGCATTTTATTTATATTTAATTATGATGTTAGTTCAGTGGGCAGTGGCGACGTTTAGTAAAGCCAAACAGCCTGGGGCTGTACCAGGAAAAATTGATAAAGACCTATCTCATGAGAGTTTTATATTTAGAGCGCATCGCACCTTTCATAACACATTAGAAAACAGTGCGTTATTTATAGGAACGGTTTTATTTGCCTTTGTGATGAATTACCACAGTTCGGTTTTTGCAATCTGTATTTGGGTTTACGTTATTGCACGTTTAATTCATATGGCACTGTATTACGCCATTGCCACAGAGAAAAACCCCAGCCCGCGTAGTTACTTCTTTTTAATCGGTGTGATTGCAAACATTGTGATGTTAGTGCTGTTAGGACTGCGATTAGCAAGCTAATTAAATGATTAAAGCGAAAAGCAGACAGTCTCTAGCTTTTCGCTTACTTATTTTATTGGGCTGGCTTTGTTTTTCGCGTCACCATAAAACACATTAATGAGCCTAATGTAACTAATACTACGCCTTGCCAAAATGCGTTGGTGAGCGATAGTGATAAGTAAATAGAGGCAAATAGCGTAGACAATACAGGAATAAAGTAAGACAAGGTGCCTAACAACACTAGGTTACCGCCAATTATTGCTTGGTTCCATAGTGCGTAACCTCCACCAATAACCACCCCTGCCAGCAATAAAGTAAAACTAGAATATACGTTAAACTCAAAGCTGGGTTCATTACTCAGTCCGTAACTTATCCATAAAGAGATTGCCGTGGCTGCAAAAAATACACTAATGGCATTTTTACCCTCGCTAAGTTTAACCGTTACACTGCAATACACAGCCCAAATAAACGCTGCTGCAAACGCCATAGAGTAGGGCAATGGGTTGTCGCTAATATTAACGGTTAATACAGCCATAGATAAACCACTGTTGCCTGCAATACACCATGCAACGCCTAAAAATGCAATCAGTATGCTCGGGTAGACTAATACGCTTACTTTAGTGCGGTTAACAATAATCGAAAATAAAATGGTTAACGCTGGCCAAAGGTAGTTAATAATTGCCATTTCTAACGCTTGCTGGCGACTATTTGCAAAGCCGAGGGATAACGCTAAACACATTTCGTAAATAACAAATAAGCTGCCACCAAAGACTAAATAGCGTTTTGGGTAATTGCTTAGACTTGGTACACCCATGACTAGTATTAAAAAAATCGCACTGACGCTGTAAATTAAAGCAGCACCGCCAATTGGGCTGAATAATTCTGATAAATCACGAATAAAGGCAGTTAAACTGCTCCAAAGTAAAATAGCGAGCACCCCATAGAGGGTGTATTTATGTTTGCTTAAAAATGACATGATGAATTGCTTGATGAATGATAAAAAGTCAGTCGCGAATGTGACATTTTAAAAACAGTGGGGCAAGAGGTAGACTATAAAATTCGACTAAATAACTATAAATAGCTTTAAAATCAAAGAATAAGTTTAATTTTAGTTAACAAGAGCAGGCTATAATAATAGCCCGCCCTCAATTAGTTTAATTACTCAACGCCAATAAAGCCGCCGGTTTGATGTGCCCAAAGAGCAGCATAAATGCCGCCTTGGGCAATTAATTCATCGTGACTGCCTTGCTCTACAACGCCGCCTTCATCAAGCACGATGAGTCTGTCCATTTGTGCAATGGTCGATAATCGATGGGCAATGGCGATTACTGTTTTACCTGTCATTAAATCATCTAAGCTTGCTTGAATAGCCGCTTCGACTTCTGAGTCTAAAGCGCTGGTGGCTTCATCAAGTATGAGGATTGGTGCGTTTTTAAGTAGTACGCGTGCAATGGCAATACGTTGGCGTTGACCACCTGATAGGGTGACCCCTCGTTCGCCTACTTGCGCATCAAAACCTTTATTGCCTTTGCTGTCTTCTAAATCGGTTATAAAATCAAGGGCTTTGGCTTGCTTAGTCGCATCGAGCATTTCGGCTTCTGTGGCATCGGGTCTGCCGTATAAAATGTTATCTTTTACTGAGCGATGTAGTAGGGATGTATCTTGGGTAACCATAGCAATATAGCGGCGAAGGCTTTCTTGGCTTACATCCGTAATATTTTGGCCATCAATACTAATGCTGCCTTTGTCGGTGTCGTAAAAGCGCAGCAACAAGTTAACTAATGTGGATTTACCCGCGCCAGAGCGACCCACTAAGCCGATTTTTTCACCGGGTTTAATGTTTAAGTTTAATCCGTTTATTACGGGGCCACGGTTATTTTCATTCGCGGCTTTACCGTAGTTAAAATGTACATTATTAAAGTCGATTGCCCCTTGGGTGACCTTTAACGTTTCGGCTTCTGGTTTGTCATCAACCGCAATAGGATTAGAAAGGGTGCGCATGCCATCAGCCACGGTGCCAATGTTTTCAAATAAGCTGCTAATTTCCCACATGATCCATTGGGCCATGCCATTGAGCCTTAACGATAAACTCAATGCCACGGCAATCGCTCCTGCACTAATGGCGCTTAACGACCATAAATACAAAGACACAGCTGCTACCGAAAACACTAACAAATAGTTTAAGCTTTGAATAACCACGTTTAAGCTGGTGACCAAGCGCATTTGTTTATAAACAGGCTGTAAAAATACATCCATACTTTGTTTAGCGTATTGTTCTTCGCGTTGAGTGTAAGAAAACAGCTTAATGGTTGAAATATTTGTGTAGCTGTCGACGATACGGCCGGTCATTTCTGAGCGTGCATCAGCTTGTGAACTTGCAATACTTTTTAATCGGGGTACAAAGTAAATTTGCACGCAAATATACAATGCTAACCACACTAATAATGGCAACATTAAACGCCAGTCTGAGGCGGCCACTAAAAACACCATTGAGCCAAAGTAAACAGCAATGTACATCAGTACATCAAGTAACTTAGTGACTGACTCACGTACTGCTAATGAGGTTTGTAATACTTTTGTAGCGATACGCCCAGCAAATTCGTTTTGATAAAAGCTGACACTTTGACGCAGTAGATAACGGTGTGCCAACCAACGAATCGACATAGGGTAATTCCCCAATAGCGCTTGGTGTAAAATAGCTGATCTAAAAAACACCACTACAGGCATGACGACTAAAAGCATTAACCCCATTTTTATTAACGCGGATTGTTGCTGCGAAAACAGCTCTTCAGGTGTGTACTCGCCAAGCCAGTCAACCAGTTGGCCCATATAACTAAATAAAGACACCTCTAAAATAGCGAGTAATGCGGCACTGAGCGACATAAGCACTAACGACAGTTCCATGCCTTTAGTGTAGTGACGACAAAATGCAAAAAGGGTTTTAGGAGGCTGAGATGGAGAACGCTCTGGGAACGGTTTAGTCATCCGTTCAAATAGTCGATACATATTAACTGCTTAATTAAATATTTATAAAGATGTCCCATTATACCATTGTAAAACACAAAGGCGCAGTGGGAATGAGGTGTGCGTCGGTTAACTTAAGTGGAGTTAACCGTTTATAGCTTAGTGTGGCCGGTTTTATTTTTTACCAGCCAATACGATATACCCAGTGCTAAAGTAACTAACGCAAGGCCAACAATTTGCTCTGAGGTCACTAATTTTAAATCGAGGACAATAATTTTACACGCCACAGCCATCAATGCGGTAGCAATAACCAGTTCAACGGGCAGCGAGCTAGAGCCCAAATATAACCGGATTTTAGTAAATCAGGGGATCAACATGATCCTCTGGTAATTTTTCGTGTTTCTTCATGTTATTTCAGCACCTTATTGATTAAATTAGCCTTTATAAAATGATAGCTGATTAATTTTGTTTAGCACTATATACGGTCAAAACAGTATAAGTGATTATTTTTATTAAAATAGTGTGCTTGAAAAGAGGACTTGTTTGGTGAGGGTTAAATTGTAAGTAAAATTCAAGGTGTTAATAATCTGTAATTAAGCGTGTGATTTTTAGTGTCTATCTCAAAAGGTTTGCGGTTATTGGTTTCTGCTGTCATGTTGGTAGCATTCATTATGAGGATAACAATGCGATGTCTTATTTAGGTTTAAAGTTAGTTAATCGACTTATAAAGTATGGTGTGTTGGCATCATTATGCTCTGTAACGCTTACAAGCTTTGCTGGCGAGTCTACACAACAAGCATCATTGCATAAAATTGCACAAGAAATTTCGGCGCAGCGTATTGAGAGTGATATTCAAACGCTGGTGGGTTTTGGTACGCGACATACGCTATCAGAGACTAAGTCTGATACACGTGGTATTGGCGCTGCAAGGCGTTGGATTAAAAAAGAATTTGAAGCGATTTCGGCACAATGTGGTGGCTGCTTAGAAATAATAGAGGTAAAACAAACCATTTCGGGAGAAAAGCGCATTCCTAACCCTGTAGAAGTGGTTAACATAATTGCGATTCAGCGCGGCAGTACTGAGCCTAATCGTATGGTGATGATGTCGGGTGATATAGACTCGCGCGTTAGTGATGTAATGGATTTTACCAGCGATGCGCCAGGTGCAAACGATAACGCTTCAGGGATTGCCGGTGTTATTGAGGCAGCGCGTGTTTTATCGAAATATACATTTAATGGCTCGGTTGTTTACGCGGCGCTCTCAGGTGAAGAGCAAGGTTTATTTGGCGGTAAAATTTTAACCGCTTATGCGCAAAAAAATAATTGGCAGGTTCATGGTGTTTTAAATAACGACATGATTGGTAATATTATCGGTATTAATGGCGTTACCGATAACACCACTGCACGTATTTTTTCAGAAGGGACGCGAGTGGTTGAAACCAAAGAGCAAGCGCGTACTCGTCGTTTTACAGGTGGCGAAGTTGACTCAGCGAGTCGTAATTTAGCGCGTTACATAGACACCATTGCCGATAAGTACATTGAAAATTTAGACACTATGCTGGTATACAGACTCGACCGATTTGCTCGAGGAGGGCATCATCGCCCATTTAATGATGCGGGCTTTGCGGCTGTACGTATAATGGAAACTAACGAGCATTACGACCGTCAACATCAAGACCTACGCACCGAAAATGGCATAGTGTACGGTGATACCATCGATGGGGTTGATTTTGATTACGCCGCAAAACTCACGTCATTGAATGCGGTGAGCCTAGCGTCAATGGCATGGGCACCAGCGCCACCGAAAGAAGTGAAAATTAGTGGTGCCGTACGCGCCAGTACCACACTTTCTTGGCAACCATCGGAAGATAAAAATATTGCCGGTTACAAAATTTACTGGCGCTATACGAGTGAGCCACAATGGCAATACAGCCAATGGGTTGATAATGTAAGCGAGTTTACGCTTAAAAATGTGGTTATTGATAACTACTATTTTGGCGTTGCTAGCGTGAATAAACAGGGTGTTGAATCGCCAGTGGTGTTCCCCGGTGATGTGGGGTCGTTTGATCACAACATAAAATAATCGGTTTGCTTAAAAACCCAGCAAACAGCTGCGAATAAGGTGTTAAGCACGCTATTTATGCTTGCGACTTATTTGTTATGCCCTTAAAGTGTAAACAAAGAAGTAAAAAGGTTATTAAAATGCAGCAACAAGAACAAAAACCATTAACACCAGAGCAGCAAGCTGAACTTCAGCAACAAGAAATTCAATGGCAGCGCGAATGCTTTCAAAATGCGCAAAAGCATTTAGCTGAAAAAGGCATTATGCCCAAAACATTGCTTGAAAAAGAAAGTCGCTTTTTAGCGCCTTTATGTGCGCTTTGGAAATTTAAAGCGCAAAACGGTAAAAGCTACTGGGTGATCACCGGTCGTTTACCAACCGATCACGCTGAAGCATCTGCAGCAAAAGATGCACGCGATGCTATGCGTTATTTTTCACTGCAGTGGCAGTTAAAGGCCGATCAAATTATTACCGCGGGTGCGCGAGATAAAACCCAAGCTGATTTTGCAAATTTACTGATTAACCGTGCACATGGTTTATATGAAATGCATGAAAACGAGCAGCTTTGGGCAAAAGAACCCGCTTAATAAATAAAAGTGAATACATTAAAAAAAACCTAACTTAGCGACCTAAGTTAGGTTTTTTGTTGGAACTTTAATAATTAAGCTCGAAACATAAATAGACTCTAATAAGCGCTATCTACGCGGACTGTGTTATTAGTTAAATAAATAAGGCGCACATTATCACCTTGGTGAAAAGGCATAGCGGGATCGTTGTCTTGAACCACCATAAATTGTTCACCACTTTCTACTTGTATTAGTAGTTCAACTAATTGGAGGTTTTCATAGCGTTGTGTCTGTTGCTGATTATGCGCAACATTACCACCAATCACTGATCCTAAAATCGTCGCTACTGTGCGACCGCTGCCACCACCAAACTGGTTACCAATAACACCCCCTAATAAGGCTCCGCCAAAGGTTTTCCAACCGTTACTTTTATCGTGAACCAATTGTTGCTCTGTAATGTTGCGCACCGACTTCACTTTACCAAATAGTACTTGCTGCACAGGAACGGCTTTATTGCGTTCATACTTGGCAAAAGTGGGGGCGCTAAATATTAATAAAGTGCATAAAAATAAGCTAAGTGTTTTCATGGTTCGCTCCTGTTAGTTACCAACCAAAGGTAGATTTTTCACGGGTTTTACGAATTTCAGTTTCGTCAGCCCATTCAACAAGGCCACTTTGCATATCCATTAAGCGCATTGTAAATTTGTAGTACACATCGGCTTTATCAGCATTGGATTTAACAATGCTCGATAGGTTACCGTACAGCATATATTGCGCACCAATTTGTTTACCAAAGGCCACCGCAGTGCTTGGATTGATCAGTGCATCTTCATTTTGAAATGTAAGTTGTTCACGAACCGCTTCTACACGGGTCATATCAACAAATCTAAATTTTCCACTGCGAAGTAATTGAGTCGAAATTGAGTCGGTAATTGACTCAGTGTCTATGTGTTCACTGGTTTTGTTTTTAATACGCTCAACAAATACCACAGGGCGTGTATTGGCAGTCATAGTACCAACCACTGGCGAACTGAGCAGTGAGTCGGTCATTTGCGAGGCTACTTTTTGTAGGTCGGTAGAGCCAAAGTTTATATCTGTGGTTTCTACGGCTTGGGCATCACCATAACTAACGACTGCTTTATTAGCACAGCCGGTTAGTGTGAGTGCGGCTAGGCCTAAAATTGCATAGCCAGAGAGTGATTTGAATTGTTTATTGATCATCATGGTTTCCTTTAATCTTTAAATTTTTGAGCTTCAGTAGACACTTCTCTTACAGCTAAAGAGAAAGTAACGGCATTAGGGCTAGGCGCGAGTCCTGCAAGCTGAGTTTTAGCAAAGCCAAATAATGTGAGGGCTTGCCACGGCGAGTGGTTGCCTTTAATTACAAAGCCATCTTTATCAAACCAGTTAAATTGATACTGTAAATATTGTGACTTTTTATAGGTACTCGCCAAGGTGACTACCACGTCGGTTAAGTTATTTGTTTGGCGGGTTTTTACATCACTAATTAATAGCTTTTTTGCTAACTGTGGATTGTTAACATTGAGCTGCTCTTTGTAGGCGTTGGTAGTTTGTTCAACTCCAATGCCTGAGGTTACAGGTCGGCTGCTACATGCACTAAGCATAAACAACGCAATAATGGGGAGTATGTATTTCATGATGGCTCCTAAAGTTGCACTACATGGGAGTTAAAATAGTTATTAACAGAGGTTAGGTAGATTAACGTTAACCTTTGCTTACTAACGGTAAAATTTATTGGCGGTTGTGAGCCAACATTTAAGGTATGTTCGCCTGCAGTCACTGCACTGCGGGCAAGACTAATTTGATTGGGTAAGGTAAGCCAGCTGCGGGTATCGGCTTGCTCAGAAGCAAGATTATATAAGTTTGCTAAAATATTCCCCACATCACCGCCACTGCGGGCAAGCTCAGCGCGCAGCTTTTCTTTCGCCACTAAGCGCAATATTTGCCTCGATACGCGCCCAGCAACTTGCTGCTCTAACGTTTTAGCGGCCAGTGCTTCTAAGTGCACTAGCGGGCTTAGTGATAATAAATGGTCATTAATTTTGACGTTGTTAACGGTGCTTACATAAGCATTATTTATATAAATGGGCATTGCGAGGCTATAAAATCGGGCGTCTCCTTGTGAAGTATAAATGGGTAATCGTAATTTAAATTCGTGTTGTTTTGGTATCAGGCCTTGTTCGAATAATATAACCACTTCGCCTTGGTTTTTTTCTAAGGTATTTACTTCACCAAACTGGCGTTTAAATTGGTTATAGTCATCGGCAAAACCTTGCTGCTTAGCAAGACGCAGTACATCGTGTTGTAAATACGGATTGTTAGGTTGTATTTCGAGTGCTTTTTTATAGTCTATGTAGGCATCATCACCTTGCTTTGCCGTTTCATATAGCAACCCTGATAAGTAAAACGTGTACGCATTTTGAAAGCCATTTTTGACCGAGCGAATTAAGTTATCCATATCGGGATAGTGTTGCTGTGCTTGGGCAACCGCATTATCAAATTCGCTTTGATTATTTAATAGTTCATCAACTTGTACTTTATTAGCACGGCGTATTTCAACTAAGGCGCTTTCAATATCATGTTTATAGACATAATTGAGCGCTTTGTAGCTATGCAACATACTCATTTCGTAGGCGGGCGGTGTATAACTAATAGCTGAGTCGTTGGTTAACAGCGCATTACTTTGCTCAAGCCCAGCACTTACTTGTATTTTTGCAGCTTGGCGCTTAGATTGCATTTGTTGATAGACAGTTTCAAAATGAACTTGTGCGTTATCGGGGTTATTGGCTAAATCCGCGATACGGCCTTGTTCTAATTGGCTCAATAAATAATTACTGTGTGTTTTGCTGTTTTTGCTTATTAAGGAGCGTGCACTCTCAATATTATTATTCGTAATGGCTTGTCTAATAGGGGTGGTATTAGTGGCGTAATCATTAAAGAGATCGTCAAAGCCAATGGTGCTGCAACCACTTACAATAAAGCAAAGACTAAAAATTAAAATGTGACGCACGCGCACTCCTTCTTATTTATTCTGTAAGGTTAACATACTGCCAATAAATACAAGTGTGAAAGATTGTAAAAAAGCGTAGTGTATAAACATAGAACAAAAACCCTTAATAAAAACTTTATCATTTAAAAAATAACCATGGTAACGTTTACAACATTGGACGTTAATTTAATCGGTATATAAATACGGTACATATTTATCAATACGTTAGGAATTAATTTGAAAGCAACACTGTTTACTATTATCGCGTTAGTTGCCTTTGCTGCAAATTCGTTATTATGTCGGTTAGCGTTGGCGCAGGGCTACATTGATGCGTGGAATTTTACCGTTATTAGGTTACTGAGCGGGGCAGTGTGTTTGACCATTATTATGCTGCTCTATACTAGGCAATTAAATAAAAATGCACAATTAAGTAGTTCTGTTATTAAAGATACCGGCAGTTGGCGAAGCAGTGTGAGCTTGCTGATATACGCGCTGTGCTTTTCTATAGCTTATATGGAGCTTGATACCGGTATGGGCGCGCTTATTTTATTCTCGGCGGTGCAATTTACAATGATTGGCTGGGGCATATATAAACAAGAGCGTTTAAGTGCTGTGCAATGGCTTGCATTTATAGTGGCGTTTGCGGCATTTGTTTACTTAATGCTGCCCTCACAGACAGCACCACCGCTGATGGCTGCATTATTAATGAGTATAAGTGGCATTGCGTGGGGAATTTACAGTATTCGTGGCAAGGCGTGTGTGTCGCCGCTAAGAGCCACTACCTTTAATTTTATTCGTAGTTTATTAGTGCTACCTATTTTAATTGTGGTGGGAATGAGCCAGCTTAAAAATATACGTATCGAAGGGGCGTTACTTGCAATAGCCTCAGGTGCCATCGCATCTGGCGTAGGGTACAGTATTTGGTATGTGGCTATGCCACTATTAAAGAGCACGCATGCAGCCATAGTGCAGTTATGCGTACCCGTTTTGGCGGCTATTGCAGGGGCAGTGTTTTTATCAGAGACATTAACTGTACAATTTATGCTCCCCAGCAGTATCATTTTACTAGCGGTATTGGTTTTTACGTTAAATAAAAAGACTAAAACTGCTTAGCTGGTGGACTTACATTGATCACAAAGCGTTCATACAATGCAGGTAAGTGGGTTAAAATAGCGTCTTTACCTAATAAATCACTGTGTTTAATGCAGTCGTGCAACACTTCTGGCGTAAGGTGACGAATAAGCTGCGCTGATTGCGCTATATGGCTAATATGCCAAAGTTCTGGGGCAACACCACCCAAGTCATACTGGTAAGGTCGATAAAACCCAAATTCTGCTAGATGAGTGTCTAGCCATTGGCTTAGTTTAGCAAAAGGCCCACCGTGCTGATATTCATTAGGGCTCAATTGCAAAACATAATCGTCACTCACTGCGCCTTTATCGTAAATATCTAAATCAGTCCCTAAATGATGGCGACTCGCCCCCGGTAGCGCAGAATAAAGCATAATGGCAATGCATTTATCAATATCACTGAGCGAATTAATATCAACGTGTTGCTGCGCTTTGTTTAATACCGGCCGCTTAGCGGAAAATTTAGCGTTCCAAATAGCCGATTGACGATTAAAATCCCGAAAACTTGATGCAATACATAAATCAAAGCCTGCTGATGCAGCTGCAGTTTGCAGTGCAATAAAGTCGTTGACAATATTGGCATGCAAATAATGGTTTTGTATGGCGACTAAATGTGCATCACTTTGGCCAGTGATGCATTGTATGAGTTCTTTATTTGCAGTCATTAAGTTAACAGGTGCTCTAATATTTGTTCGTAAATATCGGCCAGCGCGATTAGGTCGTCGGTGCTAACACACTCGTCCACTTTATGAATAGTGGCATTACGTGGCCCTAATTCAATAACTTTAGCACCCGTTTGTGCGATAAAACGACCATCTGAGGTGCCACCTGTTGTTTCTAAGTTAGTGGTTAACCCCGTTACCGATTTAATCGCGGCTACGGTGGCATCAACCAATGGGCCGTGATCGGTTAAAAACGGCAAGCCATTCACAATCCAATTGAGTTCATAATTTAAATTGTGTTTTTGTAAAATGGAATTTACTTTTTGTTGCAGTTGTTGATGAGTAACTTCGGTACTAAATCTAAAATTAAATTGTACCTCTAGCTCCCCAGGGATCACATTGCCTGCGCCCGTACCGCCATTAATATTAGAGATTTGAAAGCTGGTGGCTGGAAAAAAGTCATTACCCATATCCCACACAGTTTGGCTTAACTCGGTTAAAGCTGGCGTGGCTAAATGAATTGGGTTTTGCGCTAAATGTGGATAGGCCACATGACCTTGCACGCCTTTTATAGTTAAAAACCCCGTGAGTGAACCACGACGACCATTTTTAACCACATCACCGAGTACATCGCGAGAAGAGGGTTCACCAACAAGGCACATATCAATTTTTTCACCGCGCTCTTCTAAAGTATCTATTACGCGGGTAGTGCCGTTGATAAAAGGGCCTTCTTCATCTGAGGTAATTAAAAACGAAATGGAGCCTTTGTGATCTGGATGCTTAGTCACAAAGCGTTCGGTTGCCACAATCATCGCTGCTAATGAGCCTTTCATGTCGGCAGCGCCACGGCCATGCAATAAGCCGTCTTCAATTAAGCCTGCAAAAGGCGGGTGCTGCCAGTTTTTTTCAGGCCCAGTGGGCACCACATCAGTATGACCGGCAAAACAAAAATGAGGTGATTGCGTGCCTTTTCGTGCCCATGTGTTTAGGGTATCGGTAAAAAATAGCGATTCGATGTCAAAGCCAATTGCACTTAGACGCTCATTCATCATGTGTTGGCAGCCTGCATCTTCAGGGGTAACCGACTCTCGCTGAATTAAAGCTTGGGCTAGGGTAATTACTGGATGGGTCATTATTTAAAGATCTCATCGTATTGGGCTGCTTTAAAGCCTAAGTGATATTGCCCATTATTAATAAGAACAGGGCGTTTAATCATTGCAGGTTGTTCAACCAATATATCGATAGCAGTTTGCTTAGTTAAGCTTTGCTTTTGCTCATCCGACAGCGCTCTGTATGTTGTGCCACGTTTATTAACAAGTTGTTCCCAGTCAATATGCTCTGCAAAATCGCTAACCATTTTATGATTAACGCCATCTTTACGATAGTCATGGAAAGTGAACGCGATGTCATTATCGCTTAGGTATTTTTTTGCTTTTTTAATTGTATCGCAGTTGCTAATGCCATAGAGAGTGATCATAAATCTACTTCTTTTTAATAATAGTTAATAAGGTATCTACACCGGCATTAACTTGCGGGTGAGAATAATGAAAAGTGCCTAAATTATGGCCATTGAGAATTATGAGGCTGGCTAAAATAGGCGAGTCGAGCTCACGTAAATCAAAATAGGCAAGGCGTTGGCCTTTGGTTATTTTGCTGCCGTTAAGCTGAGCAATATGAGTATGCGTAAGTGTTTGTGAATCGGGCACCGCTAGGTTTATTAATACTTTTAAGCCGTTGTTGGCTTTTAAAATAAATTCACAACCGGCACTTTTTACTTGCAGTAAGGTGCCATTAAAGGGTGATAACACTTTATGACTCGATAAGCTAACAACAATACCCGGGCCGAGTGTACCAAAACGAAAAAAGGGTTGTGGATGCTCTTCCATTGGCATCACTTTACCACTGAACGGGCTCGTGATTTGTATCGCGTTTCGGCCAATTTTATTTTTAGTTAAATAGCTAACGTCTTCAGATTTCATTATTTATTGAGTTACCACGTTGTAGCCATCGGCTTTAAGGGCTGTAATTGCTTTGGTGACCGTTTGTTTTTTTACTAAAATATAGTCGGTATCGTAGGTCGATATCGAAAAAATGGACACGCCGGCTCTGGCTAACACGCCTGAGAGATTTGCCATAATGCCAGTTAACGAAAATCCTAAAGGGCCTATTACTTCCAGTGCTTGCCAATTAGATTCAGTGTCTTGGCTATCAATAATAAAGTCGACAGGGCAAACAACTGACAGTTCATCATGCGTTTTTGAGATAAAAAATAACGGTTGCTTTAACAGCGCAGGCGGTATGTCAGCTTCAAGGGCTAAACTATGAATAGATAACACGGTGCTGTGTAATTGTAATGTTTGTTTTGACATTAAACGTATCGCCAGCAGCAAAATAATAGCTTTATAGTATAGAGTATTGAAGCTAAATTAAAGGCTCAAATTTAGGCAGTGCTATATTTTTATTAGCTAAAAAATAATTGTCCACAATTTCTGTGGATAAGCTTGGGGGTTGTGAGGTATAAATAGCCTAACCAGTTAATTATTAAATAAAAAATGGCTAGGCTATAAAAAGGGCAAGTTAATTATAGGCCTTAATTAAGCGCTTCTACTTGCGCCGCCTGAATGGCTGTTAAAGCAATGGTATACACAATATCGTCAACTAATGCGCCACGGCTTAAGTCGTTAACAGGTTTGCGCATCCCTTGTAACATAGGACCAATACTGATCAAATCGGCACTTCGTTGCACTGCTTTGTAGGTGGTATTACCCGTATTTAAATCAGGGAAAATAAACACGGTTGCTTTACCGGCAACCGGGCTATCTGGCGCTTTTTTAATAGCTACACTTTCCATAATGGCCGCATCGTATTGCAATGGCCCATCGATAATGAGATCAGGACGCTTTTGTTGGGCAATTTTTGTTGCTTCGCGGACTTTTTCTACATCAGCGCCACTGCCCGAATTACCCGTGCTGTAACTTATCATTGCTACACGAGGTTCTATGCCAAATGCGGCAGCAGAATCGGCAGATTGAATTGCAATGTCGGCTAGTTGTTCAGCATTAGGATCGGGATTAATAGCGCAATCACCATAAACAAGCACTTGATCAGGCAATAGCATAAAAAACACTGATGAGACTAATGATGAACCCGGTGCGGTTTTAATCAACTGTAAAGGTGGGCGAATGGTATTAGCCGTGGTATTGACTGCACCCGATACCAGGCCATCGACTTTCCCTTGTTCTAGCATCATGGTGCCCAGTACCACGTTATCTTGCAATTGTTCCTTTGCAATAACGTCAGTTAAGCCTTTGTTTTTACGAATTTCCACCATAGGTGCTACGTAGTCATTTATAATACTGTTTGGCTCTATTACAGTTACATGCTCGTTAAGCTCAATGCCTTGTTGCTCAGCTATACGTAATATTTCATCACGATCACCTAATAAAATTGTTTTAGCAATGCCGCGCTGGCCACAAATAGCAGCGGCTTTAATGGTTCTAGGTTCGTTACCTTCAGGCAGTACAATTGTTTTTTCGGCTTTACGAGCTTTTTCAGTTAATAAATACCTAAAGGCAGGAGGGGATAGTTTTCGGGTTTTTCCCACACTTTTAGCTAAGGTATCTAACCAATCAGAATCGATATGTGCAGCGTTATGATCTTTTACTTTTTCTATGCGTTGTTCATCGTCGCTAGGCACTTCTAGGTTAAAGTTATGCAGCAATAAAGAAGTGCGCCAGGTATCGCCCTCGGTTGCCAAAATTGGCAGACCAGTTTGCATAGCTTGTTCGCATAGCGCCATAATACGCGGCTCAGGCTCAAAACCACCGGTAAGTAAAATTGCACCTAGTTTTGTGCCATTCATGGCCGATAAGCAAGCTGCAACGAGTATATCTGAGCGATCGCCAGGGGTAACCAATAACGCACCTGGCGTAAAATAGTTTAAAATATTGGATACCGTGCGGGCACAAAATGTAATTCGTCTGAGTCGGCGGTGCACCATATCGCCTTCGTTAATAATAGTGGCTTTTAAATAGGCACTTAAATCTTTAACACGTGGGGCAACCAGTTCAAAATCCCACGGAATAGCGCCGAGTAACATAAACGGGTTTTTTCTAAAAATAGGTAAAGAAGCTAAGCGGTTTAATTCGTTATCAAGCGCTTCTGGCTTATAGGTATCGACTAAATCGGCGCGAGCACGACCTTCCTCATCAAGGGGGGCGTTTACTTTATTAAAAATACAGCCAAGCACGCGAGGGTGGTCAATACCACCATAGTTACCAGCGGCTATTTCTAGGCGGTCTTCAATTTGAGTAATGTTGTAATTGCCAGGGGTAAGTACAAAAACGATATCCGCCCCTAAAGTTTGTGCGATTTCGCGATTTACTCTCCCCGCATACGGTTGGCGACGAGTAGGCACCATGCCTTCAATAATTGCCACTTCATCATCGTTAATTTTACTTTGAAAACGCTCTACAATTTCTTCTAGCAGGTCATCGCCTTTGCCATCGCCAATCATTTGCTCGGCGTAATCCAGCGCAAATGACGTAGGTGGATCAATAGGTGAGCCTTGGGTAACAATTTGTGTTGACTTTTCTGGGCCTGTTTCACCCGCGCGTGGTTGAGCTATAGGTTTAAAAAAATTAACTTTAACAGTTTTCTGTTCCAGCGCCCTTACCAAACCCACCGATACTGAGGTTAAACCAACCCCAGTTGAAACGGGGATCAACATAATACGACGAGCCATATTATAACTCCTTGGTGATGTTTGCGGCATCAAGTGCGATCACCCATTCTTCGTTAGTGGGCATAACAACCGCTTTGCTACGTGAATCAGCGGTACTAATTAACCCAGCTTGGCCAAAACGTGCATCAAGGTTTGCTTGTGGGTCTAAATTAATACCTAAAAAGGCCAATTGTTTAAGTACTTTATCACGGATAATATCGGAATTTTCGCCAATACCGCCGGTAAAAATAACTGCGTCTAGCTGTTGCAGCGGGACCATGTAAGCGGCTATTTGTTTTGCGAGGCGGTAACAAAACATATTAAGTGCCAGCATAGCTTGCTGGTTGCCTGCAATAGCGGCTTCTTCTATGGTACGACAATCGTTAGACAACTCGCTTATGCCTAATAAACCACTTTTTTGATTGAGTAAGTCATCAATTTGCTGAGCAGTGTAATCGAGTTGCGTGGTTAAAAAGTTAAATAGGCCCGGATCAATGTCGCCACAGCGCGTACCCATAATAAGCCCTTCAAGCGGGGTTAACCCCATACTGGTATCAACACTTTTGCCATTTTTAATCGCACACACTGAGCAGCCGTTGCCTAAGTGGGCGCTAATAAAGTTACTGTTTTCAATGGGAAGTGCCAACAACTTCGCAGTTTGTCCTGCCACATAAAAATGGCTGGTGCCATGAAAACCATAGCGCCTAACACCAAAGTCTTTATAAAGCTGATAAGGAAGGGCATAAAGATAAGCGACTTCATCCATTGTTTGATGAAATGCCGTGTCGAACACGGCTACTTGCGGTAAATTTTTAAATGATGCTTGCGCTGATGAAATACCCAGTAAGTTAGCGTGGCCATGCAAAGGTGCTAGCGTGGCTGCTTGCGTGATACCTGCAGTAACGCGTTCGTCAATTAATACTGATTGGGTAAAATGCTCACCGCCATGCACAACACGATGACCAACAGCAACTAGTTGCTCATCAAGATTGTGATCTTTTATTAAATCAACCAGCGTATCAATCACATGCGCGTGTGCCTGATTAGCAGCAAGTTTAATGGTGGTCTTTTCTCCCTTAAATTTATATTTTATTGAGGGAGCATCTGCACCTAGGCGCTCAGCTAAACCTGAAATAATGTCTTTTCCTGTGTTTGCATCAATAATTGCAAACTTTAAACTTGAGCTTCCACAATTAAGTACCAAAACATGGTTTGGTTTTTTTGGGAGAGTTGGCATAGAATCATTTTCCATTTAAATATTAATCAGTACACTTGGTTGATATATAAGCATTGTAGGCTTAAATGGGTCTAGACTAAAGTGTAGTTGACTTTATTAAAAGGGCTTTGTGGAATTCTTTCTATAATTTATGCTTTTTGTGAGTTTTACTAATGAAATTAAGCATTTTTACCGATAAAGTGAGAGTTGTGTTACACTTTTATAAGCAAGATGCTTTTACAAGTGTTAAATGCCGTGATTGTGAGGATTTATAATGCAAAAAAGTGTGATATCACAAGTTCAATTAGGGCGCGCTTATGCTAAAACATGGCCTATGCGTAAAGAGGTCGCGCCATTATTTGCCGAGTTTAAAGTGATCAGAGCAACCGAGCTTGCGATTACAGTAATGCCTATTTTAGCCATGCTAACTTTGTTTTTTCAGCTTAATTATTTAGGCCCTGATTTTTTACCTCAAGCTATTGCCAGTAGTCTATTTTTTATCTCCTTGCCGTTACAAGGACTCTTATGGCTAGGTAAACGTGCGCAAACAGAATTAGAACCCGCTATGCTGCAATGGTACAACGAGTTGTTTGCAAAAATGGTCGCCAACGGTTACGACGCACAAATGGGGAAAAACAAGCCCCGCTATTTGGAGCTTGCTGAATTGTTAAAAGACATGTTTGATAAAATGGATAAAACCTTTACTAAAGAGCAGTTTTAACAAACTGGCTAATATAAAATGACAAGGTAACCTTATGATGCTGTTTTTGTTCAAGTGCCTGCCAATGCTCGGGTCTGAACTTCCATGCAAAGGGTGTCATCATTATTAAATTTCTTACGTCGCTAAATGTGAGTGACACTTGCTCTGTAATGAGCTGTTGCGATGATTGGTTAAAGCCTGTTGGCGTAGCAACTTCAGTATGTTCATTTACCGTATTATAGATATATTTTTTCAACTCTTTGAGGTGCATAGGCCCAGGGCTTGCCACCACTAAACAGCCATCCTCTTTCACAAGGCGAGAAAGTTCATCGTCGAACAAAGGGGCAAACACGCTAATTAACACATCAGCAAGGTGATCATTAAAGGGCGCGTGGCTTATTGATGCCACGCTAAATTGACATTGTTTGTATCGTTTTGCTGCGTATTTTACCGCCGACTTAGATATATCAACACCATACACAGTAGCTTGCGTGTTATTTGCTATAGCATGGGTGTAAAACCCCTCGCCACACCCTAAATCAATCACTATATTTGCATTGAGCGGTTTGACTAAATTAGCTAAGGCCGTCTGTAAAAATGCATAATGGCCTTGCCCTAAAAAAGAACGCCTTGCTTGTACCATTTCTAAAGAGTCACCGGGCTGTTTAGAGTTTTTATTTTGCACGGGGAGTAAGTTTACATAGCCTTCTTTGGCAAAATCAAAGCTGTGGTTATTATCACAGCGTAATGTTTTTTCATTAAGTGCCAATGGAAGTTTGCAAATAGGGCAATGGTAATGAAGACTCATGAGCCTAAATAGTCCTTATCAAAAAAAGTTTTTACCCAGTGCGGGCGATAGGTGATCATAACAGTTATTGCCATACCGTTTAGCATTGCTTCAGGAAACGCTAAAATAGGACTGAGATAAATGTAGTTTTCTGTTAGCTGATGCCAATTATATTCGCCAATTGCGTAATAAAAAACACCCCCGAGTATAATGTTAACGCAAGCAACAACACCAGCCGTTAAAAAGCTACAAACAAATATATAGATAAAAAAGTGTCGCGCTAAGTAGTGGTAACAAAGCATAAATACAAAGTAGCTTAATAATACTGGAATAAACGCACTTATTAGTAATTTTACCGCAATCAGCTCGAATGCTATTTGTCCAAAAGCAGTTAGCAGGGCTGTTGCTAATACACAACTTAAAATAGCCAGACGCCAGCCTAAAATCAGCGTAACAGCAGTAATGCCCAGTATATGAAGATCAAGACCAGGTAAAATACCGGCTTTTATACGCCATAGTAAAGCGAGCACCAGCGCGCAGGCAAACACACCGGTTTGCCTTGCTGGCGTATTAAATAAATTGGCGTATGTTGATTTATTAACACTTAAAAAGCCAATAACAATAACACCAATCCACAGTAATGCCTGTAATTGCACGCTTAGCATAATCGTTAATTAAACTCAGACCAAATAGGGGCATGATCTGAAGGCTTGTCGATAGCACGTAATTCGTAATCTATACCGGTGTCGATACAGCGAGCTGCTAAGTCATGCGTTGCCAAAACCACATCAATCCTTAGTCCACGATTATCAACAAAACCCTTAGAGCGGTAGTCAAACCACGAGTATTGATCGTTAGCTTCTGAGTTTTGCTCCCTAAAGGTGTCTTTAAAGCCCCAGTTTAATAACGTTGCTAGCCATTCACGCTCAACGGGTTGAAATGAACATTTTCCGGTTTTTAACCAGCGTTTTGCGTTTACCTCACCAATACCAATATCTAAATCGGTTGGAGAGATATTAATATCGCCCATTACAATTACATCTTGATCAGGCGTGTAATGACTATTTAGGTGAGTCATTAAGTCTTGATAAAATTGACGTTTATAAGGGAATTTAGTTTCGTGATTGATGTTATCGCCTTGCGGGAAGTAGCCATTCATGACATGCAGGTCACGGCCATTTTCTTGCTCTACGGTAACGCTGATCATTCGCTTTTGCGACTCATCTGTGTCGGTGGAAAAGCCTTTTAATACCGACTTAGGCTCTTTTTTGCATAACATTGCCACACCGTAATGCGCTTTTTGTCCATGAAAATAAACGTGATAACCCATTTTTTGTACATCGTCTAGCGGAAATGCTTCATCGTGCACTTTGATCTCTTGAAGACCAATAATATCTGGCTGGTGTTTATCAATAATAGCTTGTAACTGATGTAGGCGAGCACGCAGACCATTGATATTAAAAGAAATCACTTTCATAAAGTTTACCTTCAAATTTATTTTCATTGTTGGCTAAATTGTATCAGTATTTGGAGCGACATAACATGACTGAAACGAGAAAATAGCTGCACAAATGTTGATCAATTTTTGCTTAATGTTTAAACGTTGTAAATGCAATATTAAACAATAAAATATTCAATTTATATGTTTAAACTTGTCTATATAGTGCGCAAAAATCGTATGTTTAACTCGTTCAAATAGGACCTCCTAATGAAAACTCAATTACTTTTAGCCGCCTCTCTTTTTGTTTCTGTAACTGCTACTGCGCAAAGCAATACGTATTACAGCCAAGACAACAAATTAGAGTCTAACTTATGTGTAGTAAGCGCCAATGAGGGGTTTTCAGCTGCTCGTAAAATGGCAGCAAAGCACGGTGTATATTTATCACGTTATTCAAAAAGTATCCTATGTAACGGTCAAGACATCCGTGACATTGCAAAAAAAGAAGAAGCAACGTAATCAGTTGTGTCTAAAGTAGAAGTATTTGCAAAAGATTCACACCAAGAAACACAGTTATGTATGACTGCATTAAAGCAAGGCCTACAACCAGTACGTAAGCAAATTGGTAACTTAAATTCATTAAAGTGTAATGGCCAAAGCGTTACTGATTTTGTTAAGCGTTACCAAAACGCTGCAATCTAAATTACCGTTTTAGATATAAATAGCTCGGTTCTTACCGAGCTATTTTTTGCAAAAATTACCAGAGTAGCTTGCAAAAATTGCATTATTGAATATCGCAATAGAAGTTGTTTTTGGTTAATTGTTTGATTTTAAAGGTTTATTTTTTTTGGCATCGTATTTGTATTACTAGATTTGAAATTTATTAATACAAGGATACGTCTGATGAAAAAATTAACGATAGTTTCTACTGTTTTAGCCGCATTGAGTTTAGCAGCTTGTTCTTCTAATCAAGGTTTAGAAAAAATCGACAGTGATTTTGCAAGCTTAGATAACGATAGCGATGGCTTTATTTCTAAAATAGAAGCCGACGATGATAGTATTTGGCAGCACTTTTCGAATATAGATACTAATATGGATAATCAAATAAGCCGTAATGAATATGACGCTTATATGCAGCTAAATGCTGGGAAAGTTGCTACAGATAGTGAAGTGAGTGAGTCTGCATTTAAGGCTGATATTGCGAAGTTTGATAAAATAGAAAATGACTTTAAAAGCTTAGATAATGATAGCAACGGTTTTATTTCAGTTTCTGAAGCTGACGATGATGATATTTCAAATCATTTTGGTTACATGGACAGCAATAAAGATAAACGAGTAAGTAAAAAAGAGTTTAATAGCTATATCCAAAAACATGGTGATTCTGTTGCAGAGGACGATGCACTTGAGCAATTTAAAAATAGCTAAATTACATTATTAAATACACTTGATACCAAGCCAGTGTTTTTCACTGGCTTTTTTATACCTATAAAATGTTATTTTATTAATATGTTTTCCTAGTTTGCCGTTGTTCTGTCATAATAGATGGCTGTGTGTTTTTATTAACTTTAGAGTGATTATGGTTGGTCGGCGAATTAGTGATGAACAATTAATTGAAATCATTGAAGCGGCGATTTTTGTGGCAGGCAAGCCCGTATCAAAACGTCATCTTAAGAACACGGTTTTAAACGACTTAGCAATTTCTATGGCGCGCATTAATGATGCTGTAGAGGCCATTCAAGTTCACTATCAGACGCGTGGAATACGTTTAGTTGAGGTAGGCAGTGGCTATCGTTTTCAAGCGTGCAGTAGTTTAAGCCCATGGTTGAGTAATTTATGGCAAGAACGTGCCCCTAAATACTCGAGAGCTTTACTCGAAACCCTGTCGTTAATTGCATACAAGCAACCCATAACCCGTGGTGAAATTGAGCAAGTGCGGGGTGTAGCAACTGGCTCAAATATTATTAAAACTCTGCTTGAAAGAGAGTGGATTAAAGTAGTTGGGCATAAAGAAGTACCCGGTAAACCGGCACTTTATGCAACGACTAAACAATTTTTAGATTATTTTTCGATAACGGGACTTCATGATTTACCCGCATTGCCAGAGCAACAGCAAAGTAAAATTACCCAGTTATTAAGTGATCCTTCTGTGAGAGAACCATCCGAATGAGTATACAAGGTGAAAAGTTACAAAAAGTCCTAGCCCGTGCAGGTGTAGGCTCACGCCGTGAAATGGAAAAATACATTGATGCAAATCGTGTGAGTGTAAATGGTAAAGTAGCTAAGTTAGGCGACAGGGTTGAAGAAACCGATTTAATTCGTGTTGACGGCCATACCGTTAAAATAGAGGAAAAAGCAGACAGAATTTGTCGTGTAATTATGTATAACAAACCAGAGGGTGAGTTAAGTACGCGTAAAGACCCTGAAGGCCGTAGAACCGTTTTTGACCGCTTACCTCGTGTTGATGGCGATCGTTGGATAGCAGTAGGGCGATTAGATGTGAATACGTCAGGGTTGATGCTTTTTACCAATGATGGTGAATTAGCAAATCGCTTAATGCACCCGAGCTACGAAGTTGAACGCGAATATTCAGCTCGTGTATTTGGTGAAGTGACTGACGAAACAATGAAAAACTTACTTCGCGGTGTAGAACTTGAAGATGGCCCCGCAAAGTTCACTGGTATCAAGCCTATGGGCGGTGAAGGCATTAACCGCTGGTATAACGTAACGCTTAACGAAGGTCGTAATCGTGAAGTGCGTCGTTTATGGCAATCACAAGATGTGGAAGTATCGCGCCTAATTCGTATACGTTACGGTAAATTAGAGCTTGATAAGCGTGTACCGCAAGGTGGTTGGATTGAGTACGATTTAGACACAGTTAACTATTTACGTAAAACAGTTAAACTTGGCAAAGAAACACAAACTAAGCTGTCTGTTATTCCTGAAAAGCGTAAAGACAAGCGCGCTAAAATAAACCAAATTCGCAAGGCGGTTAAAAAGCACAATCAACGTGTAAAACCGACTAAACGTAAGTAATTAAAGCATAAAACAACAAAGCCGCTTTTTATAGCGGCTTTTTTACGTTTAAAACTAAATATTATTTTTTAACTTGTGCGTCTAACGATTGACCATTGATATCTTTTGAGTCATCGCTCATTAAATACAGATAAGTTGGCATTAAATCTTCAGGTGTTGCGAGTAGATCTCGATCTTCACCTGGGAATGCACTTGCACGCATTGATGTTCGGGTTGCGCCTGGGTTAATACAGTTAACACGGATTGGCGTTTTTTCAACTTCACACGCCCATGTTTGCATCATACCTTCTACTGCAAATTTAGAAATTGCATAAGGTCCCCAAAACTCTCTTCCTTTACGACCGACACCCGATGAGGTAAATACCACTGAGGCACTTTTTGATTTACGCATGACAGGGAATAGCGCTTTAGTGATCATCGCTTGTGCGGTGACGTTTACTTTCATCACATTTTCGAATGTTGATGAACAAAAATGCTCTAACGGCCCTAAAGTACCTAAAATACCAGCGTTATTTAATAGTCCATCAAGGCGGCCAAATTGACTTTCGATAGTTGCAGCTAAATCTCGATAGTTCTGCTTAGTTGCACCTTTTAAGTCCATAGGCACAATCGCTGGCTGTGGGTAGCCTGCATTGACGATTTCGTCATACACACATTCTAGTTTATTAGTTGTTTTTCCTAATAAAATAACGGTTGCACCATGTTTAGCATAGGTAATAGCTGCGACACGGCCGATACCATCACCTGCGCCTGTGATCAAAATTACTTTGTCTTTAAGTGCGTTTTCAGTTGCTTGATAGGTATGCATAAAAGTACCAATGTTTAAATTTTTTTTGATTTTAACATAGCAAATCGACAAGTAATCGAATTTATTACAAATTTAGGTGGCGAAACTAGAAAGTTTACGTTAAGTTTAACTGGTCTAATGTCTCATTAATATACTAGCTACATTATTTTAACTTAATTACACTGACTATAAACACACTATAAAAATAAGATTTGTGCGGAGAACACTATGAAAAAAATGCTACTCTCGCTCTCAGTTGCAGCTGCATTAGCAGGCTGTGGCGGCGGAGAAACGTTAGAAGATGTTAAAAACGATTCAGTTACAGTTATTCCAAAAGCTACGGTAAAATTTGACCCTGCAAATGGTGTAATTTCGGTTCCTAATGATTTATTGATGAGTGGTACGCTTGATGGCACACTCAATATTCCTGGGGAATTAAATGATGAGAATGTTTCTATCTCTCGAGCTGAATATGCAGATCCGCAACTAGCAATAGGCGCACTTGATGGCTGGTCTACTCAAGTGCCATTCAAAATTGATCTAACCTTTCCACCGGGCATTAGCCTTGATCAAACGTCTGCAGCTTCACCAGGCTCTGTACGTATTTTTGAAGTGATCATGGGTGCAAGCTTAACTGATGCCGAATGTTCGCAAGCACCAGCCGGTGCAGCATGTAAATTAGTAGGCGAATTGACCTTTGGCGTGGATTTTATTACACAAGGCTCTGGAGACGCGGTTGCAATTGTCCCACTTAAGCCTTTTAAAGCCGGTAGTTCATACATTAATGTGCTAACGACTGGACTGAAAGATTCACAAGGTCGCTCAATTGAACCATCATCTACTTATGCAACAGTTAAACAAGAAGCGCCTTTAGTAACGCCATCACAACTTGCGCTGCAAGGGGCTGTTAATAGCTACGAAAACGTAGTGGTAAGCTCTGGCGATATTACTAAAGACGATATTATTTACTCGGCTGCTATGACAATGCAATCAGCAGGACCAGTGCTTGGCACGATTAAAAAGGTTTTAGCAGCAAGCTTAACAGAGCCAACAATTCCAACGCCTACGTTGCAAATTCCAACTCAGCCAATGACTAATGTACAAGTAGCGTTAGCATCACAAAATATAACAGTGCCTGACGTGTTCCAAGCTGCACAGTATCAAAAAGGTAACATTCAATTACCTATGTATTTAGGCACGCCTGAAGGTAAAGAGATCAGTGATTTAAATGATACTTACTGGCAAGCTATGTGTGATAACGCAGTAGCTGTTATGGGTTATAAAGCACAAAAGGGAGAAGATTTTCCTGCTGATCCAGTTAGCACTAACGATGCAATGTGTGCAGCCTTAAGTGATGGCCGATTGCGTGATTTAGGTGAAGGCTTAGACGTTACACGTCATCTAACGAAATATAACTCACTTCCTAAAGTGCAGAGCACGGCAACTGTGCCAGTACAAATTACCAAACCGATTTTACCGGTTGTTAATGCGTACCGTTCAGGCTTAGGTTTAGAGCCTTTTGCTGCTATGCCAGAAAATGGCTGGCCAGTGGTTATTATGCAACACGGTATTACCACACAAAAAGAAAGCATGTTGACACTAACAGCACAGCTTTCACTTCAAGGCTTTGCAACGGTTGCAATTGACCATCCTCGTCATGGCGAGCGTGGAATAGATGTTGATGTTGATGGCACAGATGACTTTAACGCAACATCAGGCTCTGTACTTAGTTACATGAACCTAAGCTCGTTATTGGTCGCCAGAGACAGCTTACGCCAGTCAAGTGCTGACTTACTTGGTTTACGTTTAGGCTTAAACTTCAGTGGTGATAGTTCACTCAATTCTAGAGATGTATCTTATATTGGCCATTCACTGGGCTCAATTGTAGCGCCTGCATTTATTGCACAAGCGAATAGCCCATTGGCTGATCAAGTAGACCCACTCTTTAAAGTTAATGCTGTTGCATTGGCAAGTGGCGGTGGCGGTATTGCCAGCTTCTTATTAGAGTCAGCCGCGTTTGGTCCATTTATTCAGGGCTCTGTACTTTCTCAAGCTGGAACTGCTGAAGCTGACGAGTTTAATGCATTCTTAAATGCTGGTGCGTTATCAAACTGTGGTGCCTTGTTACCAGACATGCAGGACTTCTTAAGCTGTGGCTTTAATGAATTTGCAGCATCGCTAACGATGGCGGGAGAAACCGATAAACTTGCTAATATAAAGGGCGTAATGACGCAGTTTGTATTTGCAGCACAAACAGCATTAGATAGTGGCGACCCAACCAACTATGCAGCAACGGTTAAAGCACTAGAAACACCTGTATACATGAACGTAGTGGTAGGTGATGGCACAGATAATAACAAGCCAGATCAAGTTATTCCGCCGATGACTGCTAACAACCCAATTGCAGGTACACTGCCTCTAGCTAACTTCATGGGGTTAGAAACAGTGAGTACATCTCAAGCACCAACAGAGATGGGCTCTAGCTATTTAGTTAAATTTAACACAGGTCATCATGGCTCGGTATTGACACCGGCGCAAGATGAAAGGCAGTCGTCTACAGCAGCGGGCAGCGCAGCAGCTAATGCAGAAATGCAATTTCAGGTTGCAGCTTATTTAGCATCGCGTGGACGTTTGTTGTCAGTACGAGATACTAATGTTGTGACTAATTAATAATCAACCATTCAATTAAGTACAAAAAGCCACTATTAAGTGGCTTTTTTTTGCGTTAAAGCATGCTAAATTGGCTGAAATTTATAAACGGAGAACACAGTTGGAATTTTTATACGAGTACGGCTTATTTTTTGCAAAAACCATTACCTTTGTTATTGCTATTGCTGTGATTTTAACCTTAATTGTAAGCTCGGCTGTTAAGCCAAAAGCGAAAAAGGGTGAGATTGAAATTGATGACCTATCAGAGCAGCTGACCAATATAAAAGAAAGCTTTTTAAATAATACGCTAGGTAAAAAAGAGTTAAAAGCCTATCAAAAACAACAAAAAGTAGAACAAAAAAAAGCTGAAAAAGAAGCCCCTAAATCACGACTCTATGTTATTGACTTTAATGGCAGTATGGACGCACATGAAGTAGAAAGCTTGCGCGAAGAAGTGACCGCGATAATTTCGATAGCGGATGCAAAAAAAGATAAAGTGTTAGTTCGCCTTGAAAGTGGTGGTGGCGTGGTACATGGCTATGGTTTAGCCGCATCACAATTACAACGTTTAAAGTCAGCTGGTATTGAGTTGACAGTATCGATAGACAAAGTCGCCGCCAGTGGTGGTTACATGATGGCTTGTGTTGCAGATCATATTATTGCCGCACCGTTTGCAATTGTTGGCTCTATCGGTGTGATTGCACAAATTCCAAACTTTAATAAAATTTTAAAGAAGAATGACGTAGATTTTGAACAAATTACGGCGGGCGAATTTAAACGTACACTCACACTCTTTGGTGAAAATACAGATAAAGCCCGCGAAAAATTCCGCGAAGAGATAGAGCAAACCCATGTGTTATTTAAAACCTTTGTTAGCACGCAGCGCCCAAGTTTGAATATGGATTTAGTGGCCACAGGTGAGCACTGGTTTGCAACACAAGCTATTGAGAAAGGGTTAGTTGATACCATTAAAACCAGTGATGATGCCTTATTAGAGCAGCAACATCAGCATCAAATATACAAGGTGAAATACAAAATTAAAAAAGGGCTAAGTGATAAGTTTGCAATAGGACTTAGCCATGGTGTGAATAAAGCGGGCGTAAGTTTAATGTCAAAATTTAAGGCGTTAAATCCCTAATAACAAAACTCAATAAAAAAGCCTTGTTACTTAAAGTAGCAAGGCTTTTTTTATAACTAACAAGAGAAGCGGTTAGTCAATTGACTTGTGATAGTCTTCTAAATCTTTTTAGCTGCATTAGGGTCGTTAAAGATATTTTCATCTAATTCACCCTCGCTTTTAGCGACGACACACGTAACCATACAGTCACCCGTTACGTTTACTGCTGTACGGGTCATATCAAGCAATCTGTCTACACCAATAATAATGGCGATGCCCTCAACAGGTAAGCCAACTTGGTTAAGTACCATGGCTAGCATAATTAAACCAACACCAGGTACACCCGCCGTACCAACAGAGGCAAGCGTTGCAGTTAGTATCACCATTAAGTAATCAGAAATAGTTAAGTCAACACTAAATACCTGAGCGATAAATACCGTAGCCACACCTTGCATAATTGCGGTGCCATCCATGTTAATGGTTGCACCAAGCGGAATAGTAAACGAAGCGACCGAATTATTAGCGCCAAGCTTTTTAGTTGCCGTTTCAAGTGTAATAGGCATAGTTGCGCTTGAACTTGAGGTACTAAAAGCAAATAAACAAGTGTGCTTCATTTTAGCCAAGAAAGTGAGCGGGTTTAGACCCGTGAGTATTTTTAGCAGCAGGGTGTAGTTTACAAATGCGTGTAGTAATAAGGCTAATACAACCACGCCAAAGTACTTAGCTAAACTCACAATTAAGTTTAGTTCAATGGTAGTGAACAATTTAGCCATTAAGAAAAATACGCCGTAAGGGGCAATGTTCATTAGCAAAGTAACCAGTTTTAAGATAACGGTGTTTAAGTCTTCAAATACCGTTGCGACACGTTTACCTGCCTTTCCGCTAAGTGCCATTGCAATACCGAATAATAGAGCAAACACAATTACTTGTAACATGTTGCCCTTTGCCATTGCTTCAAAAGGGTTGGTAGGGAACATATCAATAATTACGCGAGCTAAAGTAGGCGCTTCTTTGGCATCATAACTTGCTTGAGAGGGTAACCCAATACCTTCACCCGGGTTGAATAATAGCGCTAATGTAATTGCCACTGTAATCGCTATTGCCGTTGTAACTGAGTATAAACCAATTGATTTACCGCCTAAACGGCCTAATTTCTTCGGATCGCTTAAACTGCAGGTACCACATACCAGCGATACAAATACTAAAGGCACAACCAGCATTTTCAAACTGGCTATAAATATTTGCCCACCTACATGAAAAAGGCCATCAACAAAAAAGGCTTTAATTGGCAAAGAGAATAACCCAAGAGGAATTAGGTAATCGTCTTCACCAGCTAATATAGCCTGAAATATAAAGCCTACTGCAACACCAAGCACCATACCAATCATGATGCGAGTGGTTAAACTCATTGAACGGATTTTAGACATATTTCCAATCTATTTTTTATAAATTTGGCATAGACTAACAGCATGTAATTTTTTTTACAGAAAAAACGTCAACTTTTTAAAAATTTTTATCAAAAAAAGGAGTAAAAAACTGAGATTTTAGACTAAGTTATAGGTTAATATTAAGTAGATAAGTTTAACTTAGTAATAGCGCAACGGAGAAACCTATGCCTTTAACTCGTTTGCTCAGCATTATATGGCTCAGCACATTACTCATCGCCTGTGGCGGTGGTGGCTCACTGGAAAAAGAAAGTGGAACCGTTGGCGGTGATACTGGAGGCACCGGTGGAGACGCTATCGAACAAGCAATTCAAGTTGAACTTGATTTTGAAGATAGAATTGTTACTGCCGATAACCCGCTAGAGGTGGTTGCAACGGTAACCGGAAGTGATGGTCAACCTGTTGTGCGTCAAGAGGTAAGCTTTACCACAACACTGGGTTCTTTTATACCGGCTACAGGTAGCGCTTTAACAAATTCCAGCGGTGTTGCAACTATCGAGCTTAGCGCGGGTAGTGTTGAAGGAGCAGGAACCATTGTTGCTAGCTACGAAGACGCAACAAGTAAACTTGGCTTTTACACGGCAGGTGATGAGCCTCAATCGAATGACTCAACCGCAAATATTGACATTAAAATTTTACAAAACTGCCCTGATAGCTGGTTAAATATAGACAGAGATTCTATAGAGCTTGATCCATCTGACTGTTCTCAAAATAGTAATTTACTTGGGCAACAAGCTATTGTATACGCAAAAATCACCAAACCTGGCAGTAATACGCCAGCAAGTAATGTACTGGTTCAAGCGACAACAACGCTAGGTATTTTATTACCTGAAAGCTTAACGGCTAAAACGGATGCGTTTGGTGTTGCTATTTTGAATTTATTGCCTGGCAGTAGCTCAGGTGTTGGCCAAGTTGAGTTAACCGCTCAGGGCGGCGTTGCGAGTGCTTTATTTGAAATTAACGCTGTTCAAGTTAATGTAAATTTAAGCGCGGGTATTGCAACTGGTGATGTGTTGTCTGCAGGTTCTACTACTATTATTACCGCTCAGATTGTAGATGGCAGCAATAACTTATTCACCACTCCACTTGAAGTACAATTTACCTCGGCATGTGCTGAAGAATCTACTCCTAGAGCCACTATCGATAGTGTGGTAACTAGCATTGGCGGCACGGCAAGCGCAACTTATAAAGCGGATGGTTGTAATGGTATAGATACGATTACAGCAACCGTGGTTACCGGTGGCAACGTTGCTACTAAAACAATTAATATTAATGTAGCTGCCGCTCAAACGGGTTCAATCGCGTTTATGGGTGTGACCAATCAAGTGTTAGCTATTAAAGGAGCTGGCGGTCAGACTCTCACTGAAAATTCAGAGCTTACCTTTAAACTTTTAGATATTAATGGTAACCCTGTTGGTCAAAAGCAAATTGATTTTGCTCTTTCGCAAAACCCCGGCGGCGCGTTGCTAGACAGTGCATTTCAGTTTACCAATAATGAAGGTTTAGTGACTGTAAATGTCCGCTCAGGAAGAGCCGCAGGAGTTTTATCTGTTATTGCATCACATCAAGTTGAGGCTGGCGACACATCACAAAATAATGTGATTTCTATTGTGTCAAATGACATAACCATTACCACAGGTGTGCCAGATCAAGACAGTTTTACGCTTGCAGTGCAAACATTTAATACCGAGTCATTAAATGAAGCCGGGGTGACAACAGACTTAACTGTATTTGCAGCCGATCACTTTAATAATTTTGTTCCTGATAACACGGCAATTTATATAGCCAGCGAAGGTGGTGCAGTAGGCACAATAGATGATCAACAATTTACACCTTTATTACTTTGTCGCACCATAGATGGTGTGTGTAAAGCGCAGTGGCGTAGCCAAAACCCAATTCCTTATCATTACAGCATTTATAAAAACTCTGTGGCTGATAAGTGTGACCGTTTTTTTGGTCAAGCAGCACCTTGTACATTAGGTATCAGAGAGTCACAACTAGACACAAACGGCAATCTACTTAACTATCTTGATAATAGTGGTAACCCGATATCACTTGCGGATGCGCCAAGTAATGCGCCAATAGATTATCCATTAGGTGGTCGTGTAAGCTTGCTAGCATACTCAGTGGGTGAAGAATCATTTAATGATGTATCTGCTAACGGTGAATTTAATCAAAACGAGTTTGATTCTACATTACAAGATTTACCTGAAGCATTTATAGATTTTAATGAAAACGGTATTTTTGACGGAAATTTCCCCGCACCTGCGAACCCTCTAAATTCTAATGGCGGTGAGGATGAGTGGTATGTGGAGCGCTCTGGTGCACTAAATAATGGTCAGTTTGATTCCGGCGATGGCATTTACAATGGCTTGTTATGTGGTGACGAGGCGCTTGCTGCAAATGCATGTACGCGTGAAACAGTAAATGTACGCGATCGTTCAGAGTTAGTGATGTCTGGAAGTACACCTTACATTAGAGCTGTAACGGCTTTAGATGACTGTAGTTTAAGTGATGGTATTCGCTTAGAAGCTTCCGATATGGCGGGTATGTGTGACATAAACCTTATTGATATTAGCAATTCCACACCTTACAGCGCGATTTCAGTGACTATCTTCTTCAGTGATATTCATAATAATCCATTGCCTGCAGGTACTACAGTTACTGTCACTGCCGACAATGGTGTGTTAAGAGGGTTAACAGATTACACCGTTGTGAATACTGCTCAACAAGTGCCTATCTCTGTTTCAGTAAATATTACAAAAGAGGCTGAGCCAAATGATGTTGATTCTGGCTTTTTATACATCGAATTTGTGACCCCTGGTGGGGTGAAAACTCAATATACCGTGATGTCGATTTTAGACGAGCCTAAGGTTTAAAATTAATAAAGCATAGAAAATGCCAACCATAAGGTTGGCATTTTTGTTTCTATTCTATATATTCCACATCAATTATCCAAAAAACACCAGTTTGTTTAAATTTGCAACAAAAATTGTTTGTTTATTCAGTAAATACTGAAAAGTTTGTATTAAAAGCTTGTAAGAACTAGTGTTTGTAGATATACCTATAAATATTCGCGCCGCATGAGTCGGCTAAACACATTTAAAAAACTAGGTTAGAAATAGGCAACTATGGGCAAATCGCTAGTAATTGTAGAGTCACCTGCTAAGGCTAAAACAATTAATAAATACTTAGGTAATGATTTTATCGTTAAGTCCAGTATTGGGCATGTACGAGATCTACCTACATCGGGTTCTGGCAAAACTAAAGTACCGGCAAGCAAAACGCCTGCTGAGGTGCGTAAAATGCCCCCCGATGAGAAAGCAGCGTATAAACAGCAACGTGATTACACTAACTTAGTCGCGCGTATGGGAATCGATCCTGAAAAAGGATGGGAGCCACATTACGAAATTTTGCCGGGTAAGGAAAAGGTTGTTCAAGAATTACAAAAGCTTGCCCAAAATGCTGATCAAATCTATCTCGCAACGGATTTGGATAGAGAAGGGGAAGCTATTGCTTGGCACCTTCAAGAAATTATTGGTGGCGAGCCAGAAAAATATAAGCGTGTTGTTTTTAACGAAATCACTAAAAATGCAATACAACAAGCATTCGAAACCCCAGGTGAGTTAAACACCGACATGGTTTATGCACAGCAGACCCGTCGCTTCTTAGACCGTGTTGTTGGCTTTATGGTATCGCCCCTATTGTGGGCTAAAGTAGCGCGTGGTTTATCAGCGGGTCGAGTGCAATCTGTTGCAGTGCGTTTATTAGTTGAACGCGAACGTGAAATTAAAGCATTTATTCCTGAAGAATTTTGGGATATACATGCCGATGTTAAAAATAGCGAGTCTGACCTACGTTTAGAAGTCACTAAACAAGCAGACAAGCCATTTAAGCCAGTAAATGAAGCTCAGGCTAGTGCAGCAGTTAAAAGCCTTGAGAATGCCGAATATAAAGTTGTCAGCGTTGAAGAGAAACCAAGTAAGAGCCGCCCAAGTGCGCCATTTATTACTTCAACAATGCAACAAGCAGCAAGTACCCGATTAGGTTATGGCGTTAAAAAGACCATGATGCTTGCCCAGCGTTTATACGAGGGGGGTTATATTACTTATATGCGTACCGATTCAACTAACTTATCGAAAGATGCGGTTGAAATGTGTCGCGAATACGTAACCAATGAGTTTGGTGCCAAGTACTTACCTACTGATCCGATTAACTATAGCTCTAAAGGTAATGCACAAGAGGCGCACGAGGCGATTCGTCCTTCTAGTGTATCGGTGCTTTCAGGGCATGTTGAAGGTGTTGATGCTGATGCGAAAAAGCTTTATGAGCTTATTTGGCGTCAGTTTGTGGCCTGTCAAATGGTGCCTGCTGAGTACGATTTAACCACCTTAACGGTCGCTGCCAACGATTTCACCTTGAAAGCAAAAGGCCGTGTTTTACGTTTTGACGGTTGGACTAAAGTGCAACCGGCAGTACGTAAAAAGAATGAAGAAGATCAATCGCTGCCTGCTGTTAAGCAAGGCGAGGTGCTCACGTTAGTTGAGCTTGATCCTAAGCAGCACTTTACTAAGCCACCGGCTCGTTTTAGTGAAGCAAGCTTAGTTAAAGAGCTTGAGAAACGTGGGATTGGTCGTCCTTCCACGTATGCTTCTATTATATCAACGATACAAGATCGTGGTTATGTACGAGTAGAAAATCGTCGCTTTTTCGCTGAAAAAATGGGGGAGATTGTCACCGATCGCCTTGTTGAAAACTTTACCGATTTAATGGACTTCGATTTTACCGCTAAAATGGAAGGCCGTTTAGATGATATCGCCGAAGGTGAGCGTGTTTGGACGCAAGTTCTCGATAAGTTTTACGCTGATTTTTCAACCCAGTTAAACATTGCCAAAGGTGAACCCGATGAAGGCGGTATGCGTCTTAATCAAATGGTAGAAACTGACATTGACTGCCCAACGTGTGGCAGAAAAATGGGTATTCGTACTGCTTCAACGGGCGTATTCTTAGGATGTACTGGTTATAACCTGCCACCTAAAGAGCGCTGTACTACCACTATGAACTTAGTGTCGGGTGATGAAGCGGTTGCAGCTGATGTTGAAGACGTTGAAACAGAAACATTAATGCAAATGAAGCGCTGTCCAATTTGTGAAACAGCGATGGATTCATACCTTATCGATGAAACCCGTAAACTACACGTGTGTGGTAATAACCCAGCGTGTCATGGGCATGTGGTTGAAGAGGGTACGTTTAAAATTAAAGGTTACGACGGCCCTATTATTGAATGTGATAAATGTGGCGCTGATATGGAATTAAAATCAGGTCGATTTGGTAAGTATTTTGGCTGTAACAATGACGAGTGTAAAAATACCCGTAAGTTATTAAAAAATGGCGAAGCTGCGCCACCAAAAGAAGATCCCGTTCATATTCCTGAATTAGAATGTGAAAAGTCTGAAGCCTATTTTGTATTACGTGACGGTGCTGCAGGTATTTTCTTAGCAGCAAATACGTTCCCTAAATCACGAGAAACACGCGCCCCCAAAGTAGAAGAGTTACAGCGTTTTAGAGATCGTATTTCGCCTAAGTTTTACTACCTAGCTGATGCACCAGCTAAAGATCCTGATGGTAATCTTGCTGTTGTGCGTTACAGTCGTAAGAATAAATCACAGTATGTAATGACTGAGGTTGATGGCAAAGCAACTGGTTGGACGGCACACTACGAAGGTGGTAAATGGGTAGAAGAGGCTAAGAAAAAAGCCGCGCCTAAAAAGAAAGCCGCCGCTAAAAAACCGCCTGCTAAAAGTAAAACGAAAGCAAAAGTAAAAAAAGACGATGAATAATTAATTATTCACCGCTTTAAGTAATAAAAAACCGGAACGCACAGCCTGTGACAGTTCCGGTTTTTTTGTCAAATCAAACCTATCGCAATGGCATTTCTAATCTGATTTTTTACTTTACAGGATTAAAAAATGTAACCAATTTAGGTTCAATTCACTCAATTATTCATTAAATCTTAACAGCAGTGACTTTGTTATAGCCTTCAGATGTTAGTTCATCATTCACACACTTTAAAACATAGTTATAAAGCTCTTCATTGCTTACGTCGTCTTCTTTAGCCCAACTAACACACATTTCTGTGAATTCTTGAATCGTCTCAGCTGAAGCGTCTGTAGCATCGTTTGCCACTGCATTAGCAGCAGATAAAACGAAAAATGGTGCAACGATTAACGCGAGTAATGCTTTATTCATTTTCTTATTCCTAAAAATGGAGTAACAATCGAGTTATGTATTCATACAATGCCTACATAAAACAAGTGTAACCAAGCCAGAACATCTCTGTTGGTATATTGATTTTTAATCGAATATAAAATAAAGGGAAACGAAATATTTTTATCGTCAAGATGAGCGTATCGTGTAAAAGTGTTTAACCTTAACTAATTGTGTTACAGCTAAATTTAGGCTAATGTCGCGTTTTAATTTTTAGGTGTTCTTATGTCAGAGCCACATACAAATAATATAAATAAAAAAATACAACCTGTTCATAAAGTAGAGCATGCTCTTGAGTCGTTTATATTCAAAGGACGCTGGCTATTAGCCCCATTTTTTGTCGGTTTACTATTTGCTGTGGTTTTATTACTAATAAAATTTTTTAAACAGCTGTATTTGATGGGGATCGTAACGTTTACTGCCAGTAATCAAGAGTTGTTGGTGGGTATATTAACTTTGGTTGATACCGCTTTGTTAGCTGGACTTTTATTAATTATTATATTCAGTGGCTACGAAAACTTTGTCTCTAAGCTTAATATCGAAAATCATGAGGACCGTCCCGTATGGATGGGAAAAGTAGGGTTTTCTGGTTTAAAAATGAAACTGATTAGTGCAATAGTCGCCATTTCAGCCGTTGAGCTACTAAAGGTGTTTATAAGCTCTGCATCTCATTCAAATGATGAATTACTCTGGAAAGTGCTGATACACGTGACCTTTGTTGTGTCGGGTGTACTGTTTGCATTTACTGATTACTTAAATAGTAAAACAATTAGCCATTAAAAAATGCTAAAAAAACCCGAGCAGTGCTCGGGTTTTTTATAATAATGTAAATATTAACTGCAGTGGGCGTAATAACAACCAAATGGCTCAACTGTCAGTGTTTCATTATCAAGCTTTGCGTTGTGATGATAAAGGTCGTTATGTTCATTTTCAACACTTGCATTAATAGTAAGTTTTGCTTGTGAAGCACTCAAATTGAATACACACAACATTTTTTCATCGTTTAGAGTACGGTAAAACGCTAAGATTGGCTCTTCGGTTTGTAAAAACTCAATATCACCTTCAAGTAATACCGGCTGGTTTTTACGCCATGCCATAAATTCACGGTACGCATTTAATATTGAGTTTGAATCATTCTCTTGTTCAGCAACTGCTTGCAGCCTATGTTGTTGATCAACAGGTAACCACGGTTTTACTTCACTAAAGCCCGCATTGTGAGCATTGGCATGTGAGCTATCAAGGTTTTCCCAAGGCATTGGGGTACGACAACCATCACGGCCTTTAAAGTTTGGCCAAAACGTAATGCCGTATGGGTCTTGTAAATCTTCAAACGCAACGCTTGCTTCACCGAGCCCGAGTTCTTCACCTTGATACATACACACGCTACCACGTAACGAGGCCAATAGGGCGGTTAACATCTTACATTGCGCAGGGTTTACTTCACCCGTTTCGCTCCAACGGCTTGCAACACGTTCTACGTCATGGTTGCTAAATGCCCAACAAGGCCAGCCTTCAGTCATGCGTTGCTCAAGTGTAGTAACGGTATTTCTTATATACTCGCTCGAGTAATCATCCGTTAATAGCTCAAAGCTGTAACCCATGTGTAGTTTATCGCCATCTTGGGTGTATTCTGCCATGGTGGCTAATGAATCTTCAGATGAAATTTCACCAAGTGATACGGTTCCTGGGTATTTATTGAGTAAGGTGCGAATATCACGCATAAACTCAATGTTTTCTGGCTGTGTGTTGTTGTAGTAGTGATACTGAAAAGCATACGGATTGTCTTCACTAAAACCACGGCCCTGACGCTTTTCTTTTGGTTTTGCAGGATTATCACGAAGCTGTGCGTCATGGTAACAAAAGTTAATTGCATCTAACCTAAAACCATCAACGCCTTTTTTAAGCCAAAACTCAACATTGTCTAGTACAGCTTGGCGAACATCAGGGTTATGAAAGTTAAGATCAGGCTGTTCCGTGAAAAAGTTATGTAAGTAGTATTGTCCACGACGCGGCTCCCATTGCCATGCACCGCCACCAAAAATAGACAACCAGTTGTTTGGTGCTGTTCCGTCTTCTTTAGCATCGGCCCATACATACCAATCAGCTTTATCGTTGGTTAAATCTTCACGGCTATCAATAAACCATTGGTGTTGATCTGAGGTGTGACTAAGCACTTGGTCTATAATAATTTTAATATCGCGTTGATGTGCTTGCGCAATGAGCTCATCAAAATCATCTAAGTTACCAAAAAGGGGGTCGATATCGCGATAGTCGCTAATATCATAACCAAAATCTCTCATAGGTGATTTAAAGAAAGGTGAGATCCAGATAGCATCCACCCCTAAACTTTTAATGTAATCAATGCGATTAATTATCCCTTTTAAGTCACCAATGCCATCGTTGTTGCTATCTTGAAAGCTACGCGGATAAACCTGATAAATAACCGCACCTTTATACCATTGCTTTTGGGCCATGCCTTTCTCCGTTTTCACATTGTCTTTGTGTTGTTCTTTTTTAGAGGTGTTAATCCTCGTTTATTTGAAAAAGCATACTTGAAGCCCGTCATACTGTAAAAAGTCTGCATACGTATGCACCGTTTTAAGGCAATTAAAAGAGGTTAAATCAATCGCTTATTTCATCGATTTTAACGCCGGTTTATTGAATATCTCTTTACCAATTTGGTTTGTTAAATTGTTAATTTATTGTTTGCGTTATTTAGGTGCTTAAAAATAAGGGGGTGCACTAAATTGGTGATTATTAATATTGGTCTTACCAATTGTACTTAAATAAATGTTCTCCATAATAATAAATTAGAAAATAAAATAGCGTCGTGTCACTTTATTTATGTTTAATGACACACTTATTTTATCAAAAAATAAATAATGACTATCATTAAAGCTATAAATGCTAATTGCACTAAAATAACTCATAATAAAACAGTTACTTATGAATTGGGGTGTAAATTTAATGTTAACTTTATACGTGTTGCGTTACTTTGAATACGTATGCATAAAGTTGTTAATAAAATAATACGAGCGTTAGTATTCATCCTGACAACGAAATAAGCTCGCAAGCTTAACTATCACTTAAGCAAGTAAGCGGGTATCACATTATGGGTAACGGGAAAACATTATGGCTATGTTCAAACCAAGTATATTAACGCTAGCATTAACTGCTGCCGGACTATCAAGCTTTGCCACCACTGCGGCACAAGAAGAAACAATAAAAAATGATGATGTAGAAATTATTGAAGTAAAAGGTTTTCGCGGTAGTGTTGTTGAATCAATTAATACTAAGCGTTTTTCAACACAGGTGGTTGAGTCTATCTCTGCAGAAGACATTGGTAAACTTCCAGATACATCTATTGCTGAATCAATCGCGCGTTTACCAGGTTTAACAGCACAACGTCTTGATGGTCGTGCTAGTCGTGTAAGTGTTCGTGGTTTTAGTGAAAACGAAAGTGCAACCACCTTCAATGGCCGTGAGCAAGTATCGATTGGCGACAACCGTGGTGTTGAGTTTGACCTTTACCCATCTGAAATTATGAGCGGTGTTACTGTATATAAAACGCCAAGTGCTAGCATTGAAGCTGAAGGCATTGCCGGTGTTATTGACATGCAAACGGTAAAACCTTTAAGTAAAGGCGAACGCGTGATCATGTTTAATGGTCAGTTAGAGCAGTCAGGTTTTGATAAGCTAAACCCAGATGGTGATGACAAAGGCTTTCGTGGCACGGTTTCATACATTGATCAGTTTGCAGATGACACTATAGGTGTTGCATTTGCTTACAACACAATGAGCTCACCAAACCAAGAAAAACGCTGGAATTCTTGGGGATACCCTGAATTCGACGTTGATGGACAGAATTATTCAATCTTAGGCGGCGCTAAACCTTTTGTACGTTCATCAACACTTGAACGTGATTCAGCGATGCTAGTAGTGGAAGCTGCACCAAATGATCGTCTAAACATGACGTTTGATGCGTTATATGTTGATTTTACAGATGAAAAAATCCTACGTGGTATTGAAATTCCATTTTTTCCTGGTTGGGGTGGGCAAGGCAATATAGATCAAAATAGCCTAACTATAGATGAAGAATCTGGGTTTATTACCAGTGCAACAACGCAAGGTCAACGCGTTGTAGTTCGTAATGATGTTGAAGAACGTGATGCTGAATTAACGCAATTTGGATTTAATACTAAATATGACATTGACGATTCATGGTCGGTAGAGTTTGATGCGAGCTTATCTGAAGTTGAGCGTAAGGACTGGAGCTTACAAAGTTATTCTGGCACAGGCCGTGGCGATGCAAACGGTATTGCTGACAACATTGGCTATTCACTTAATGGCGGCAATACCGGCGCCAAATTTAGCCACGAGTTAGATTATAGTGATTATGCTTTAATTCAGTTAGGTGGTCCTTTGTCATGGGGAACCAGCTCAGCGCTAAATAATAAGTACGGCTTAAATGATACGGCTTATCAAAACACCGCACAAGATGGCTTTATTAATGCACCTGAAGTTAATGATGAACTACATACTTTAAAACTAGCAGCAAGCAAGCTATTAGAAAACGATTACTTAAGCAAAGTAAGTTTTGGTATGTCATATCGCGACCGCGAGAAGAGTAAAAAGTCTGAAGGGTATTACTTAACATTAAGCGATTTCTCATTAGATAATCCTGGTACGCTTGTCGTTCCAGAGCAATATCGCCTCGGAACAGCTAGCTTAGGCTTTATCGGTATGGGGGATATGATTGCCTATGATACCCGTGCACTAGTTGACGATGGATATTATGACTCAATTCAAGAAAGTTTAACGGATATAAAACACACTACGCAGTCGTACACAGTTCAAGAAAAAGTTACGGCGTTTTTTGTTCAAGCTGATATTAATGCTGAAGTAGGTGAACTACCATTAACAGGTAACTTTGGTGTTCGCTATGTTAGAACTGAGCAATCTTCGCAAGGTTTTGCGGCTGTGCCGAATGACGTGACAGGTCTAGTTGAAGCCGTTCCTAACAATGTGTCACACGATTATAGTCATGTTTTACCTAGTCTTAATTTATCTTTAGCGCTAGATGAAAATCAAACTGTGCGTTTTGGTGCCGCTAAAACTATCTCACGAGCCCGCCTAGATGAAATGAATGCTTCTGTTAATGCGAGCTACAATTCTGAGCGTCCTGATGAGAATGGCAACTATTGGTCAGTATCGGGTGGTAATCCTACACTTGAACCAAAAGAAGCAACGGGTTTTGATTTTACTTATGAAAACTACTTTAGTGCAGAAGGATACTTCTCAGCGGCTGTATTTTATAAAGACTTAAGCCAATGGATATTTGATGGTGTATACGAAGTTGATATGTCAGGAGTTGCTAACCCTTCAACGGGTGAGATACCAGAGAATAGTACCGGTACTGGATCAGGTAAAGTGAATGGCGGTGGTGGAGATCTTTGGGGCTATGAATTGTCTCTTGCTCTACCGTTTAATATTTTTAGTGATTCATTAGAAGGTTTTGGTTTAATTGCCAGCCATACAGGAATTGAACAAGATATTGAAGATCAAAACGGCAACGAATATGAGCTACCTGGTCTATCAGACAAAATAGAAAGTTTAACTTTTTATTATGAAAACTATGGCTTCCAAGCACGTACTAGCATGCGTAAACGCAGCGACTTTAAAGGTGATATTTACAACGCAGGTTATGAAACACAGCAAGTAAACATCTTAGGTGAAACAATTTGGGACGTACAAGTTGGCTATGATTTTGGCGAAGCAGGTGTTGAGAGCTTAGATGGCTTAAATGTGACATTCCAAGTACAAAATATCACTGAAGAACCATTTACAACACTAAGTGGTGATAATGCCTTACAAGTGCGTGATTACCAAGATTATGGGCGTAACTTTATTCTTGGATTTAGCTACAAGCTTTAACTGAAATTTAGTTAAGATATTAGCCCTTGTAATTAGTTTTACAAGGGCTTTTTTATAGTGACTTTACCTAATAAATTATTTTAGCGGCTTTAATACACAGCAAAAAGTGGACAAACATATGAAACCAATAAAACACGTCGTCATTGCAGGCGGTGGTACAGCTGGATGGATAGCCGCTGCACTGTTAAATAAAGTATTAGGTAAAGTAATTAATATTACCCTAATAGAATCAACTCACATTGGCACAGTGGGCGTAGGGGAAGCCACTATTCCCCCTATAATGCAGCTAAATAATGCATTGGGTATCAATGAACAACACTTTATAAATGCCACTAACGCGACGATTAAGCTTGGTATTGAGTTTGAAAACTGGAAAAGCTCAGCACACAGTTATATGCATGCGTTTGGCACTTTGGGTAAAAACTTTCCTTTTTGTGACTTTTATAATTTTTGGCTTAAAGGCCAAACGCAAGGGTGCAAAGATGATTTTTGGGATTTTTCATTAAATTATCAGGCTGCGAAAAACAATAAATTTGCTCCACTGAATACCATTTCTAACACGTCGTTGCCAGGATTAAGCTACGCGTATCATTTTGACGCCAGTTTGTATGCTGAGTTTTTAAAGCACTTAGCCACAGAGCGGGGGGTAAAACATCTAGATGCTAAAATTAATGAGGTCATGCAGTGCCCAACCAGTGGCAATATTCAGAGCCTAACCCTTGATGATGGCAGCAGTATCAGTGGCGATTTATTTTTAGATTGTACGGGCTTGCGTGCCTTATTGATTGAGCAAACACTCAATACTGGGTTTGTAGATTGGTCGCACTACTTACCCTGCGATAGCGCCATTGCAGTACAAACAGCATCAAATGGTGAATTAAAACCTTATACACGTTCAATTGCGCACAGTGCCGGTTGGCAGTGGCAAATTCCATTACAGCACAGAATGGGGAATGGCTTAGTATATTGTAGCCGCCATATATCTGATGACGATGCAAAACAATTATTACTCAATAATCTTCCTGCAGAGCCTATTACTGAACCCCGATTAATTAAGTTTAAAACAGGTCGTCGTTTAAAACAGTGGCATAAAAACGTCGTCGCCATTGGCTTATCGAGTGGGTTTTTAGAGCCACTTGAATCAACCAGTATTCATCTAATACAAAGTGCTGTGACGCGTTTAATTAAGTTATTTCCTCACCATGGGGTTAGTGATGCGTTAGTAACAGAATTTAATAAGCAAAGCATCACCGAAATCGAGCATATTCGTGACTTCATTATTTTGCACTATAAGCTAACTGAGCGGAAAGATACTCCATTTTGGCGTCAATGTAAGCAAATGGAAATTCCGCAATCGTTAGCGCATAAAATGGATTTATTTAAACAAACGGGCAAAGTAGTGCGCGAAAACGACGAGTTATTTGCCGAAGTGGCGTGGCAACAAGTCATGATAGGTCAAGGCCTATTACCCGATGATTACGGTGCGCTAGCAGATTCATTAACCAATGAGCAATTAGCCGAGTTATTTAGTAATTTAAAAACATTAATAAATTCAACGGTAGAGCAACTGCCAAGTCACACCGTATTTTTAAGTAGTTTAAAACCAAAGTAAGCCCCCAAAAATTTTCATGCGGGCAGTTTAATTTTTGGGTTAACAGGTGCTGAATGTAGCTGTGAATACGTATGCAGCAACTGTAACCAAACTACAGTTAGCTTTAGTATAAACCAATGACAACACTGAAATAAAAATGACACACACAATGAAAAAAAGATTTTACATACCCTTGCTGCTATCAAGCACATTAGTTGTGCAAGGCTGCAGTGATGATAATGAAAGCACGCAAGCAAAAACGATTGTAAATAAGACAGAGCCTGTAAAGCCAGTTGTTTATCAAGTGTTTACCCGTTTATTTGGTAATACTCAAACCGCAAACATTCCATGGGGTACTAAAGAGCAAAATGGCGTGGGTAAGTTTGCTGACTTTAACGACGCAGCGCTTAAAGGCATTAAAGAATTAGGAACGACCCATGTGTGGTATACCGGCGTTTTACATCATGCCTTAGTGGGTGATTACACTGAGTACGGTATAAAACAAGACGATCCTGATGTGGTTAAAGGGCGTGCAGGTTCGCCTTACGCAATAAAAGATTATTACGATGTAAACCCTGATTTGGCGGTAAATGTAACGAACAGAATCGAAGAGTTTAGCGCGCTTATTGAACGTACCCACGATCATGATATGAAAGTGATAATAGACATTGTGCCCAATCACGTTGCACGTGATTACCACTCAACGGCTAAACCTAACGGCGTGAAAGACTTTGGTGAGGACGATGATACCAGCAAGGCATATGCTAAAAATAATAATTTTTACTATGTACCGGGTGAATCATTTAAAGTACCAACAAGCGACAGTTACCAAGTGTTAGGTGGCAACAAACACCCTTTAGCCGATGGTCAATTTAGTGAAATCCCAGCAAAATGGACTGGCAATGGTGCACGTGCTCCACAGCCTGATATAAACGACTGGTACGAAACAGTAAAAGTAAACTACGGCGTTAAACCCGATGGTAGCCTAGATTTTCCAACTTTACCTAAGGCGCTAGAAAACCAAGGTTACCGTGCACATTATGCCTTTTGGCAAGATAAAGAACTGCCAAATAGTTGGTATAAATTTAGAAATATTGCGCTTTATTGGTTAGATAAAGGCGTGGATGGCTTTCGCTATGATATGGCTGAAATGGTGCCGGTTGAATTTTGGAGCTTTTTAAATTCATCGATAAAAATGCATAAACCCGATGCATTTTTACTTGCCGAAGTGTACAACCCATTGATGTACCGAACTTACATTCACCAAGGTAAAATGGATTACTTGTATGACAAAGTAGGCTTTTACGACACCTTAAAAGCCATAATGCAAGGCAAGCAAGCCGCAAGTAGTATTTTTAATGCTCAGCAAAAAGTGGCTGACATAGAGCAACATATGCTGCACTTTTTAGAAAACCATGACGAACAACGTATCGCAAGTCCTGATTTTGCCGGCGATGCCGCATGGGGCAAGCCGGCAATGGTGGTCTCTCACTTAATCAGTCGCTCGCCAAGCTTGCTTTATTTTGGTCAAGATGTCGGTGAAGATGGCTCAGAAAACGCGGGGTTTGGTAGCCCAACTCGCACCAGTATTTTTGACTATATTGGTGTTCCTGCTCACCAAGCGTGGATGAATAACGGTAAATTTGATGGTGGTCAGTTAACAGCTGAACAAGCGCAATTACGCCAATATTATATTTCAATTATGGCACTTAACGATTTACCAGCGATTGTTGCCGGCGATATGGCACCCTTGTTGGTAACAGGCAGTAATAGAGTGGTAGGTTTTGTACGCACCCTAGGACAGCAATCATTATGGGTGCTGAGTAACTTCAGTCAGCAAGCGCAAACAGTCACTATTACGCTCACGCCAAATCAAGCAACAATGCTCAAACCAAACTCAACGCTTTACGATTTATTAGAGTCGCATAACGGTATTTTGGTGAGCGATGAGAAACAAAATACAACCTTTACGCTGACCCTTGATGCACTCAGTAGTGCGGTTTTAATTAATAAGGCTGAAAAATGAATAACAATAAAAACAAACCAGATTTAAGTTTTTGGCAAATATGGAACATGTGCTTTGGCTTTTTAGGCATTCAATTTGGCTTTGCACTGCAAAACGGTAATGTAAGCCGAATATTTCAAACCCTTGGAGCGAATGTAGATGACATTCCTATTTTGTGGGTGGCAGCACCACTTACCGGTTTAATTGTACAGCCAATTATTGGTTACTGGAGCGATAAAACCTGGGGCAAATTAGGCCGCCGTCGTCCGTTTTTTTTATACGGCGCTATTTTAACCACATTATCGTTATTTATTATGCCAAACTCACCAACACTTTGGATTGCAGCGGGCATGTTATGGATCATGGATGCATCGATTAACGTCACCATGGAACCATTTCGCGCCCTTGTAGGCGATAACCTACCAAACAAACAGCGTGCTACGGGCTATGCAATGCAAAGCTTTTTTATAGGCGTAGGCGCCGTGGTTGCTTCTGCACTCCCTTGGATGATGACAAACTGGTTTGATATTGCCAACACCGCCGCTGCAGGGCAAATTCCTGATTCAGTAAAGTACTCATTTTACTTTGGTGCAGTTGTATTGCTGGTCGCAGTGGGCTGGACAATTATAACCACCAAAGAATATTCACCTGAAGAATTGGCCGCATTTAATCAACAAGAGCAAGCTCAAGTTGAACAGGCGGTTTGTGCACAAATTAACTTTAGTAAAGGCGGCAGTGTATTTACCGTGTTAGGGCTTGCCGTACTTGGTTTAGTCACGGGATTAAACCTAGAAAAAGAGCTTTACCTTTTAGCAGCTGGCTTAGTGAGTTTTGGCGTTATTCAATTTATTGCAGCCGCACTACAGGCAAAAAACCACACCAGCGGTGGCTTTTACCAAGTCGTTAACGATGTATTTACCATGCCAGAGGCGATGAAACAACTTGCTTGGGTACAGTTTTTTAGCTGGTTTGCATTATTTGCCATGTGGATTTACAGCACCTCAGCGGTAACCAGTTTTCATTATGGTAGCAGCGACACAAGTTCAGCGGCGTATAACAATGGTGCAGACTGGGTGGGTATATTATTTGCGGCTTACAACGGTTTTGCTGCATTGGCGGCTTTATGTATCCCGATCATCGTTAAGCGTGTTGGTTTAAAACTAGCGCATGCACTTAACCTTATTTTAGGTGCGTTAGGATTGGCGAGCTTTATGTTTATACAAGATCCGAGCTTACTTATTTGGCCAATGATAGGTATTGGTTTTGCGTGGGCGTCTATATTGTCGTTGCCTTACGCCATGTTAAGTACCTCAGTACCGAGTCATAAAATGGGTGTGTATATGGGAATATTTAACTTTTTTATTGTGATCCCACAATTATTAGCCGCCAGTGTACTTGGCCTGATACTCCGTCACTTTTTCCAAAATCAACCTATTTACGCATTGATGTTAGGTGCTGTGTCTTTTGTACTTGCAGCGGTTGCCGTACTGCGTGTTAAACAGTCTTAATTTAAGGGGCTAAAATGAAAAAATATAACCTAATTACCGCGACAATATTGGCCGCAGGCCTTGTCGGTTGTGGTGTGCAAAATACGCAAACCAGTGCAGTAGCGCAAACATCAGTGAGTGCACCAGGCGCACCAGGCGAAGCACCATTTTGGGCATACGCAGGCAAAACTGGGATAGGCACATCTTTTGAGCAATATCAAAATGGCCATTACAGTGATGAGGCCCCCACAGGAGCGGTTTCAAAAGTATGGTTTTCAATTGCCAAAGGTATGATCACCGAAACGATGTTTGGGCTTATTCATCAAGCGCAAATTAAAGACATGCAATTTGTGGTAGTAGGAAAAGATTTTACAGTCACAGAAGCTGACGATTTAGACGTTACCATTGACTACTTATACAGAGACGATAAAGGCCGCCCGTTATCATTAGCATACAAAGTAGTAAGCAAAGATAAGCAAGGTCGCTTTAGCCTCGAAAAACATATATTTACCGATCCAGACGGGCAAAGCTTATTTGTACGCAGTATTTTTAATACCCAGCTTGACGGTGTAAAAGCATATGTAACAGTTAACCCGTATATAAACAACAACGGCTTAGATGACTTTGCAAAAACCACCGAGCAAGGGTTGGTAGCGTGGCAGGGCGATAATTACTTGTCATTGCAAGGTGCACAGCCATTTAAACAAACAAGTGTTGGTTTTACAGGTGTGAGTGATGGTTTAAGCCAGCTTAAAACAACTCAGCAGCTTACCCGCGTTTATAAAAATACCGGTGAACAATCGGGGAATGTTAGTTTATTAGCAGAGCTAGGTGAAATTGGTAAAAACAGTCAATTCGATTTAAGCCTAAGTTTTGGCAACAACCAGCAAGCAAGTTTTAAACAAGGCCAAGCTACGCTAGCCAAAGGTTACCAAGCTGTGCTTGATAATTACAACGGTAAAGGCGAAGCACTTGGTTGGCAAGACTACCTGCAAAGCCTTGCACCGCTAAATAACATGAGCGAACAAACCGCTGATAACGGCAAGTTACTTTATACCAGTGCTATGGTGTTAAAAGCCCAAGAAGACAAAACCCATGCCGGGGCACTTATTGCCTCTTTATCTAACCCATGGGGTGAAACCGTATCGGCGAAAACCGGCTCTACCGGTTACAAAGCGGTATGGGTGCGCGACTTTTATCAAGTTGCCATGGCGTTTATGGCCATGGGCGATAATGCGACCGCTAAAACCGCATTTGAATACCTTGAAAAAGTTCAAGTAAACAGCAAAACCCCGGGCAATAAAGGTGATACTGGGTGGTTTTTACAAAAAACGCACGTAGATGGCGAACTTGAATGGGTAGGCGTACAGTTAGACCAAACCGCTATGCCTATTATGCTAGCGTGGAAACTCCATCAAGCAGGTGTATTAAGTGATGCAGAGCTCACTGATTGGTATAGCCGTATGTTAAAGCCCGCGGCAGACTTTTTAGTTGAGGGTGGCCGTGCAAACATTCTGTGGAACGATACACAAATAACGCCGCCAGCCACTCAGCAAGAACGCTGGGAAGAGCAAGAAGGGTATTCGCCATCAACCACCGCCGCGGTTGTTGCTGGTTTAATTACTGCAGCCGATATCGCTAAACTAGCAGGTGATGATGCCAATGCAACACGTTACCTAAATACAGCTAAGCGTTATAACAATGATATTGAAAAATTAATGTTTACAACGGCTGGTAATTTAGAGTCGAGCGCTTCTGATGGTGAATATTTTATTCGCATTGGCCAAGACAAAGACGCCAATTCAAATACTAAAATTAACGCTAATAATGGCCGTGAAGGGTTTAATAAAAAGCAAATTCTCGATGGTGGATTTTTAGAGCTCGTTCGCTATGGCGTTCGTGATGCACTATCGCCTAGCATAGTAAAAACACTCCCAGAGTACGACGATGAAACGCTCATCGATAACCTACAAGTTAAATACAGCTTTGAGTTTACTGATGGCAGCGGCACATTTGCAGGCTACCGCCGCTATGGTAACGACGGATACGGTGAAGACGAAGTAACGGGCGCTAACTATGCGCAAGGTGGAAAAAATAGTCCAGGTCAACGTGGGCGAGTTTGGCCATTTTTTACCGGTGAACGTGGTCATTACGAAATTGCCGCCGCGAATGCCAATAATACCTTAGATGCAACTAAACAGCAGGCTATTAAAAATAGCTATGTAAAAGGGCTAGAGCAATTTGCTAACGAAGGCATGATGCTACCAGAACAAGTATGGGATGGCGTGGGCGTAAATAAAGCAGGATACACGTTAGGCGAGGGTACAAACTCGGCCACACCACTGGCGTGGACGCATGCTGAATACGTTAAGCTAGTGCGCTCACTAAGCGACAAACAAGTATGGGATCATTATCCGGTGATAACTAAAGCACTAAAATAACCACAAACTATCCGCAGTTCAGGTTAATTAACATAGCCATAGTAAAATACGGCTATGTTATTTATTACAATAATAACGAGGCTGAAATGAAAACATTTACCTTGAGCGCATTAGCATTAGCAATCATGCTAACAGGCTGCCAAAGCGCACCATCATTAAATAACAACACGAATGACACCGAAACATCGCAATTAAATACTGAGCAACACGCAACGCCTTGGTGGCAAAATGCGGTATTTTATCAAATTTGGCCACGCAGCTTTTACGACAGCGATGCTGATGGCCATGGCGATTTTAACGGTATGACCCAAAAGCTCCCGTATCTACAAGACCTCGGTGTAAATGCATTGTGGTTAACCCCGATGTTTGAAGCACCGTCGTATCATGGCTATGATTTTACTGAATTTTACCAAGTAGAAAACGACTACGGCAGCATGGCAGAGTTTGAAGCCTTTATAAAAGCCGCTGACGACAAAGGCATGAAAGTCATACTTGATTTAGTTATAAACCATATATCAAGTAATCATGAATGGTTTCAGCGTTCAGCAAAACAACAAGCCCCTTATGCAGATTACTTTATTTGGCGCGACGATATACCAAAAGCCGGAAGTGGCTGGGGCCACGCATGGAGTAATAACGACCAACCCGACGCAGTATGGCATTGGAATGAAACTCGTCAGCAGTATTACTATGGTGCGTTTGGAGCAAGCCAACCTGACTTGAACTTACGCCACCCTGATGTTGTTTCCGAAATGGAAAAAATGGCTGAGTTTTGGCTTGATAAAGGCGTTGCAGGGTTTAGATTAGACGCAGTACGTTTTGCCATGGAAGGTGGCGCAGATGCGCAAGCCGATACAGACGAAACCATTGCATATTGGCAGCACTTTAATCAGTATGTAAAAAGTGTAAACCCTGAGGCATATTTGGTGGGTGAAGCTTGGGCAGATATTCCTGTGGCGGCAAAATACTACGGCGAAGGTAAAGGGCTTGATCAAGGCTTTGATTTTGAAGTTGGCTATAAAATACTGGGCTTATTAAAACCCGACGCCAGTGGTGAAGCGCAATTTGGCACCATGCAATCTAATCAACAAGTGAATACAGTTGATGCCAATGTGCTCAAACAAAATTTACAACAGCGTATTGATTCAACTGCACCACTTGATTTTTTTGCACCGTTTTTAACTAATCACGACCAAGAACGAGTGGCTTATCAACTTACTGAACACGACGATAAGGCAAAACTTGCCGCCGCCATGTTATTTAGCTCTCCTGGCACGCCGTATATTTATTACGGTGAAGAGATAGGCTTAACACAAGGTGGCATAGGTCACGATGTGTATAAACGTGCGCCTATGCAATGGGACAACAGCAATCAAGCCGGTTTTACCAAAGCTAAAACGAGCTGGGTTGAACAAAGTGAATTATTTGGTAAAGACTTTACAAGCTGGTGGCCTGAATTTTTAGCCGAGCAGCTTAGCGCAGGTGATCGCAATGTTAAAGTACAGCAAATGCAGCCAAACTCATTATGGCGCTTGTACCAGCACTTAATTTCGCAGAAAAAACAGCGCCCAGAGCTGGGTATTAAAGGCAGTTATGAATTAACGCAACACAACAACGGCCTAGTTGAAATAACCCGCGAGTTAAACGGCAGTAAAAGTATGTTTGTGCTTAACTTAACCGCTAACGCACAAAGCATTAGCAGTATTAAACGCGGTGGGTTAACGCCTAACTGGCAACACGATCTCAATGGCGAACAACTCGCTGGCTATGGTTTGTTGTTACTGAATAACACACTATAAATAAAATACACATAAAAGGGGCTAACATACGTAAGCCCCTTTTGGTAAAAGTGCTTTTATTACATTCCCCAAGTTATAGCTCATTTTTAAAGTTTATTAGATTAGATAAAAGTCTTTTAAATTCATACTTTATAATATTTTACTTAGTGGGCTAATTACCCCGTTCGCGCCTTGTTGTAAAACATGCGTATATATTTGCGTGGTGCGAACATCGCTATGGCCGAGTTGTTCTTGCACGGTGCGTATATCTGCACCAGATTCAAGTAAGTGGGTAGCGAACGAGTGCCGTAGTGTATGGCAGGTAACATTTTTTGAATTTTTGCCAGCTTTGCTGCCTGTTTAATTGCTTTACGAACTGTTGTTTCATCAATATGGTGGCGACGCAGCTTTTTACTTTCTGGGTCCATGCTTAACTGGGCTGAAGGAAACAAATATTGCCAGCTCATTTCATAAGGAGCCGCTGGGTATTTTCTAGCTAATGCATTCGCAAGCCAGACACCGGCATAGTCTGTTGCTTGTTTGTCTCGATGCCAGTAGTCATTTACCAAGTGACTTTGGCTGCGCAACAACGGCAGTAGTTCGAGTGCTAATGTTACTCTGCGGTTTTTATTGCCTTTGCCCTGCCAAATCATTAATGAGACATAGTCGTAATCGACATCTTTTACCCGAAGCCTTACAGCTTCCATTAAACGTAGACCACTACCGTAAAGTATCTGAGCGATAAGTTTATACTTTGGATCCATTGCCAATAATAAACGCTGTATTTCTTCACGGGTCAGTACTACAGGTAATTTAGGTGACACGAGTGATTTATTAAAATTCATTTCAAGTGATAACGGTCGACTAATAATATGACGGTATAAAAAAACCAAAGCATTTAAAGCCGTTGCCTGAGTTTTCATTGCAACATTACGCTGATTACTTAAATAAGATAAGAATTGCTCAACCTCCGACTCTGCCAATTGCGCCGGATGTTTTTTACCATGGTATAAAATGTAAAATTTTATCCAATATTGATAAGTGTCTATAGTACGCTTGGCATAACGACGCGTTATCATAAAGTCACGGATTGATTCTAAAAATATAGAAGCCATAATCTGCTCTAGCTGGTGCTGTATATACAAACAGTAGTTGTATTTAGTTTTTTTTCAACAACTCGCGGGATTATTTCTTGTATTTTACAACAACAAAAAAACAACAAATATAAATCCCTTGATTTACATTTAGATACAGAGTTAAACTTAAAGTATTAAAAAATCAAGGATTTTATGTCTACAACTTGCGGGTTTAGATCCTTTGAATAAGCTGTTAAAGTGCTGCGGCCTTTTTAGATTATTGTGTTTTATCGTGGACGTGCCAAGCCAGAGAATTACCATTAAGCTGTGTGGTATTTTGCTATCTCGGCAGTGTTGTTCTTGGTGGCTCAAATGATGGCTGAGTATCATCTGCTTTGGTGTTCTTGCCTTCATGGATTAAGACGGTTGGTGGGATGTACGTCGGTCAGTCTATTTATCGGACGATTCTAAATAACCTGAGCTGCACATAAGAAATGGAACTAAATGCCCTTGCGGTGATCAGATCT
>NZ_JASDDE010000026.1:0-52759 GCF_030407565.1 Pseudoalteromonas sp. APC 3694 | reverse complement strand
ATAGATTCATTCTTTATATAAAACTTACTCTATCACAGCGTCTTGGTATTTTTTTAGAGTCTGAGCGCAACTTAAAATCAGTACTAATTACGTATTTTTATAATTTTTATTTTAGCATTTATTCTAAGTGTTGTTTTATGGTGTTACTGATAACGGAACGGTAAAATGAATATGATGAATAAAATAACCAAATGCTTGGTAACCTTAGCGCTATTGAACTGTGTATCAGCGCCCGATTTTTCAGCTCAATATGAAATCGAAAAAGGTGAAAACTTGGCTAAGTTGGCACAATACAAAGACGTAGCCACCATTAAACGCAATTTCGCAAAAAAATAGCGCTTAATTACAGTGTATTAAACGCTGATCTTATACAAACGCTAAGCCAATATAAACTGGTTTTGAATGCGGATCAGCTACCGTCTTTAGGTATGCACACACAACAAAATACTCGTTTAGCAAACAACGCGTTACAACAACTGAAAGGTTTACCACTTAACCCAAGACTAAACTAAGTCAAACCCATTCGCTTAATAATTATTGCGGATGGTATCACTCCCCCATACTTCAACAGCCACCCATTAGCGCTTTAACGTTAACGGGTGGCTTTATCTTAAAGTCATTTTTTGAAAACACGCGTTATATTTAATACCAATCTGCTTGGATATGGGATCTATTTTAACGATAAGAAAATTGCTCTATAACTAGGCAAAATTTTTGATATCTAGTTGTTCTAAATGAAAAATTTTTAACAACGTTATAGGGTGATTTAATTCGTTAAATTGTTCAAATATTTATGCAGGTTGGTATATTACCCTAACCTTGCGCCACTGATTTACGAAAGCGCATTAATGCAACAGTAAAAAACACACTGCCAATAACTGTTAATGCTAAAAAGTAAGGCCAAACTACATCCCACCCTGCTCCTCGGTATAAAATAGCTTGAGCAAATTTGACAAAATGCGTTGTTGGCGCCAATAACATTATATTTTGTACCACCTCAGGCATACTTTCTCGCGGCGTAACACCGCCAGAGAGCATTTGTAATGGTAATAAAATTAAAATCATCAGTAACCCGAGTTGCGGCATGGTGCGCGCCTGTGTGCCTAACAATATACCCAGCGATGTGGTCGCAAATAAATGAATAGCAACGCCAAATAAAAATAAGCCTGGCGAGCCATGAATAGGCACTTGTAACAAACCTTCGATCACAATAAATAATGAAAACGCAGTTAGTAATAAAATCACTACCCCATTGGCCCAAATTTTCGCCATCACTATTTCAAATGGGCTTAATGGCATCACTAATAAATGCTCTAATGTGCCGTGTTCGCGTTCACGGATCACCGCGGCGCCAGTTAAAATAATCGAAATCATTGTGATCACGTTCATCAATTCCATCACGCTACCAAACCATACACTTGTCATGTTTGGATTAAACATAATGTGCGCCGATTGCTTTATTGGCAGTGAATAAACGGTTCGATAACCTTGCACAAACTCATTTACTTCGCCGTTAATAATGGTTTGAATATAGTTATCACCAATAAATGCTTGCGACATGCGCGTAGCATCTATATTTACTTGAATTGTAGGTTGCTTAGCTGCAAGTACATCACGCTCAAAATAAGGCGGGATATTAAGCACAAAAGTATAGCGGCCATTATCCATAGCTGAGTCAACATCGCTTAATGAAATACTGTCTGGCGTTTTAAAGTAAGGCTCATAAAAGGCATTAATAATACGCTTAGATAATTGCGATTGGTCGTGATCAACAACTGCAATCGGCGCATTATTTAACTCTATCGACGTGGCTGAAGCCACCACATAAATCAACCCAGTAAAAGCAAAAAAAACAAATAGCAGTAAAACCTTATCACGCCATAAACTACGCAACTCTTTAATACCTAAATTAACAATATTTCCGTGACGTTGCATGGCTATTTGTCCTGCTTTGGAAGTAAAAATACACTGGCCAGAGTCAGCACAGGTATAAAAGCGAATAAAGGCAGTAGCTGGGCTGATAAATCAGAAAAATTAAGCGCTTTATTAAAGACTCCTCGACACGCCTCTAAAAAGTAGGTGGTCGGAAACAGTTTACCAATAATAGCGCCAAACCCTTCTAAGGAAGAAACAGGGTCAATTAGCCCACAAAAGTTAACGGCAATCATCAACACAACCACCGTAGTGGCTGCCAATGCTGAAATTTGTGTTTTTGTAAAAGCCGAAATTAACAGCCCAACTCCGGTAGTCGCTGTAACGTATAATAATGCAGCCAAACTAAGCGCCCAAAAGCTGCCTTTTAGCGCCACACCAAACACAGTAATAGCAAGTGCGACTAAGCCAAAAAAGCTGATCATACTCACTAAAATGTAAGGCAGCTGTTTGCCAATAATAAATTCCAGCCGGTTAACCGGTGTTACATATAAGTTTATGATTGAACCCAACTCTTTTTCCCGCACTACGCCAAGCGCCATCAATATCGCAGGAATAAATACCAATAGCAGTGGAATAACCGCCGGCACCATGGCCTCAATGCTTTTAAAATCTTGGTTATAACGATAGCGAGATTCAATATTAGCTGGCACTAAGTTTGGTACTTGTGCATAAGTGCGCAAAGATAAGTTGGTTAAATAGCTGTAATACAAGCCGCTCATATAACCATTAATCGTTTCTGCCCTAAACGGCATAGAACCATCAATCCACACTACAATTTCAGGTTTACGGCCACGTTTAAATTGCTGAGCAAAGTTAGGTGGAATTTCAACGGCCACGCTTAACTCACCACTTCGCATTCGTTTATCAAGTTCTTGCGGGCTTTTAATATCTGCTCTTTGAATAAAGTAACGTGAACCTGCCATATTTTGAATGTAGTTGCGGCTCTCGGGCGATTGGTCTTGATCTAGTACCGCAAAGCTTAAATCTTCAACATCAAATGTAATGCCGTAACCTAAAATAAACAGTAAAATTATCGAGCCCAGCAAAGCAAACGTTAGGCGAATAGGATCGCGCCATAACTCTAGCGTTTCGCGATGCGCATAACCAAATAACCGCAACAAACTAAATGCGGGGTTAATGTTATTTTTACAAGTAGCGGGCGCTGAATCCAATGCTTTGGTTTTATCCGTTATCGATGCTTGTATCACCGAGCTTGCTCCGGCTGCATTTACCGCCTCTTCTAAATATTCAATAAAGGCAGCTTCTAGTGTGTCGGTATTACGCGCTTGGCACAGTGCAGCTGGCGTATCGCTGGCAAGTATTTTACCTGCATGCATTAACGAAATTCTATCGCAACGTGCCGCTTCATCCATAAAGTGAGTCGAAATAAAAATAGTCACGCCTTGTTCGCGCGAAAGCTCAATGAGTAGCTGCCAAAAGTCATCCCTCGCAACGGGGTCTACCCCCGATGTGGGCTCATCAAGTATGAGCATTTCAGGGCTATGTACTACCGCAACAGCAAGCGATAAACGCTGGCGAATACCTAGGGGCAAATCGGTAGGAAAATCGTCACTGTATTTTTTAAGGTTAAACCGAGTAATTAAATCTTTAACGCGCGGCTCTATTTTCTCTGCGGGTAAGTGAAATAAACGTGCATGCAATACCAAGTTTTGCTTCACTGTAAGCTCGTTATAAAGCGAAAATGCTTGTGACATAAAACCAACGCGTTTGCGGCTTTCGATGTTATTGGCATCGACCTTTTCACCAAACAATTTTGCTTCGCCGCTGGTTGCCGGTTGTAACCCCGTAAGCATTTTCATTGTGGTGGTTTTTCCACAGCCATTTGAGCCTAAAAAGCCAAAAATTTCACCTTGTTCAATACTCAAGCTCACCTTGTTAACGGCGGTAAAATCACCAAATGTTTTACATAATCCATTTGCTTCTATAGCGAACTGGGTTGTGTTTATGTCTTGTTTACGAGGTGGCACAACTAACCGCTGATGATCATGGCGTTTTTCTTCAGGAAGTAATGCTATAAACGCCTCATCAAGCGATTCTTTATTCGTTTGCGCTTTTAGGTTTTGTGGGCTGCCCGTACCGATTACTTTTCCATCATCCATAGCGACTAGCCAATCAAAATCATCGGCTTCTTCCATGTAGGCGGTCGCAACCAGTACGCTCATTTGTGTATTTTCAGCGCGAATACTGTTTATTAATTGCCAAAATTGACGACGCGATAACGGATCAACCCCGGTTGTTGGCTCATCTAAAATTAATAATTGAGGGTCATGGATCAGTGCGCAGCACAAACCAAGTTTTTGTTTCATCCCGCCAGAGAGCTTTTCTGCGGGGCGATCGGCAAATGCCTCTAAGCCTGTACTTTTTAAAAGGTTATTAATTCGTTGTTTTCGCTCGGCTTTATTTTGAGAAAATAGACGACCAAAAAAATCTATATTTTCAAACACAGAAAGTGTTGGATACACATTTTTGCCAAGTCCTTGAGGCATGTAAGCAATGCGTGGCGACACCGTATTACGAAAACCACTGCTGCGCATATTGCCGTTTAATACCTCAACCTCCCCCTCTTGAATCGCCCTTGCCCCTGCGATAAGTGCCAACAAGCTTGATTTTCCTACGCCATCAGGGCCTATAAACCCGACCATTTTCCCGGCAGGTAATGAAATACTAATGTTGTCAAGCACGCGATTATTAGCATAGCGATGGCTCACCTTAGTAAGCCTAACCACACTTTCACTTGATGGCTGTTGAATGTTTTTATCGTCGTTATCCATTATTCAGGCACTCGTACCTGTAATGACGTAGGCCAATTTTTTTCAGGCGCTAACAACACATAAGCAAGCCCTGGCACCCCTGTTTTTACTTGTTTTATATGATCTTTTAATAACTGCGAGTCGAGCTTTACCTTAACTCTAAACATCAGTTTATCGCGCTCGTTTCGGGTTTCTACCGATTTAGGGGTAAATTGCGCCTGTGCAGATACAAACGTCACTTTAGCCGGTAATGTATACTCGGCAATAGCATCAATAACAATGCGCGCTTGTGAGCCTATTGTTACCTTGCCCGCTTGCGCTGTTGGTAAATATATACTCATATAAACATCGGTTAAATCCAATAACGATAAAACCTTACCACCACTGCCAAGCACTTCGCCAGGTTCAGCTAATCGATACAATATGCGTCCATTGATTGGTGCTGTGAGCGTGCTGTCGGCTATGTTGCTTTGTAATCGCTCAATACGTGCCTGCGCTGCTTCTATTTCAGCATCCGACTGCACAACTTTTACGTTTGCCGCGGTTAAAGCAGCTTGCGCAATAGCAGAGGTGGTTCGTTGTTGATCAACCACTTCTTTTGAAATATGGCCTTTTTCCAATAATTTTGCAGAGCGGCGCAATTCAGTTTGTGCAAAATTAAGCTCACTTTTATGCTGCTCTACAATCGCTAATGCGTATTTACGAGACTCATTAGCAACACGAAGCCCCGCCTCAGCTTCACGTAACTGTGCATTTAAATCATCAGTGTCAATAACCGCTAACGTTTGACCCGCTTTGACCATATCGCCTTCTTGCACCATAACGTCAACTAAGCGGCCCGGTAATTTTGTAACAATATCGTACTCAGTCGCTTCAATTCGCCCATTTCCATAGGCAACACTGTCAGGAAGTTGTTCAGCAAATGATGTAGGCTGCAAGGTTTGCCAAGCATACCAGCCAGCCCCCCCCACAATGACCAAAACAGCGAGCTTACTCAAAGATTTGAACGTTGATTTAATTGTCATGTGCTAAAACTCCATGTATGTATAAAGTAATGTAAGTGAGGGTAGTCAAGGTAAAAATTTTTATGATACAGCACGCTATTTGTTATATTAAAGCAACCCTGCCTTGAAAGTACAACATGGGTAGTTGTAATAAGCAATTTAAACGAACTTAAAAATCCAGCGTCACTAATCTACCATCCTCACCGCTAATAAAGATGATGTGGATCAATATAAATTAGAGTTAATGCACTATTTATTAGTGATTTTTTAAAACAGCAGGATAAAAGAAAGGGATAACATCAAGGCACCTACTGAGCGCCTTAATATTAATTATGTCAGCGGCAGATTAGCTTGTAATTTTTAGTAACAAAACCCGTTACGACCTTAATGCTAAGCTAATCAATACCACGCCATGATCGGTGCTTAAATCATCACGCTCAAATTCAGGGTTAATTAAATGACGATCGTAAGTATGGTACTGGCTCACTTCAAAAAAGCTGTCGTCGTAACTTGAGTCAAACTCGCAAGATAGCAAAATGTAGTCAAGCACTGAGCTGCTCGCGCCAATATAATGGGTAGGCTTTCGCTTTAAATCTACTGTATTTTCATTATTTTGATTAGCCGAATTTAATTGCGACCTTGTAAATAACTGCCATGCGTCGTTAAGGCAATATTTTGCAAGGTAAGTTTTACTGTCAAACGTCGGGGCAAAACGCAGCGTATTAGTTAACAAATGGCTTAATACACCATCGGCTAAGTTGTTATTAAAATCGCCCATTAAAACCATTGGGTTTTGTGCAGATTCGCGGCGTGCAATGATGTCTATCATCAGCAATGTAGCCTCACTGCCGCGCTGAATTGTTGAGCCCCAACTCCCTGCTATATCGGCTTTTAATAGCTCGATAATGTTTTTTTCGGGTGTTAGATCTTGGTTTTGCTCATCGAGCTCTATCATTGAGCGCTTAGACTTAAAATGCACCACATAGCAATCGGTATTGGCGATATGCGGTAAGGTTATTGTAGCTCTAAGCACCTTTCGGCTAAATGTAAAATCCTCAGTTAAGCCAAGGGTTTTAGCAAGCTCATGGTCATGCTCAACACTCGCCACTTCAACGATGGGATATTTAGCAGCAAGCGCTACTACAGGGCGTTTGTAAATAAAGTCGTCGATTACCTGGGGCTCATCTACCACGGCAAAGTACGCATAACCTTGCTCTTTAACTAATTCTTTAAGCGACTTAATACTAAATACTTCTTGAAAGCCAATCACATCAGGCTGATGCTCGGTTAAGTAATTTACAAGCCAACGCTGCTTTTTAGCCCACTGCTCTGCGGTGTATATGCGTTCAAATTCATAATAGGCATTAGGCGGCTCGAGGTAATTAAACAAATTAAAAGTAGCAATTTTAAGGCTCGTATCAGTAATAACCGAATCGTCTGCTGTGGTGTTTAACGATGTTTTAGTGTGTGATTCAAGGTTGCTGATAAGGCTGCCCTACTTAAAATATTAAAAACGATCATAGCGGGTTATCGCTATAGTAATCTAAGCGGTGAAAATTTTTCAATATCAAATTCATAGTGTTAATTTACACTAACTTATCATTTTTTAAGGCACACGGTCATTATGGATTACTCAAACTTCGGCACTAAATTTACTCAACCTAATGGTATTACTCAGTTAATTGAAGATTTAGGCGATGCTAAAAACAGTAACAATCCAAATATTGTTATGCTCGGTGGTGGTAATCCGGCCTTAGTGCCTGAGGTTAATAATTTTTTATCAATGAGTTACAAAAGTTTGTTGTGAATAATACACTTTCCAACGTACTTAGACTTTACGATGGCCCTGCGGGTAATGGCAGCCAAGCCAATTTTTTTGTTATTCAATCTGTTAGCTGGCAGTATGCCTGATGGAAGCCATAAAAAGGTTTTATTTCCGCTGGCACCTGATATGTAAGCTATGCAGATCAAGGCTTAACAGACGATATGTTTGTAGCAATAAAGCCCGATATCGAAATTTTAAATACTGAAAGTGGCTCAAACCAATTTAAATATATCATTAAATTTAAAGCTGTTGAGCAAGTATTAGCAAGCGACAGCAGCATTAGCGTACTATGTGTCTTGCCCTACTAACCCTACAGGCTATGTTATTACTGATGAAGAAGTACAGCATCTCGATTTATTAGCTAACCTGAGCTGCACATAAGAAATGGAACTAAATGCCCTTGCGGTGATCAGATCTTTCGACCAAGAAACATAAGATTACCGAGGCAAGGGCATGAATAACTTAGATGCAATTTACGTAGATGTCGATGATTTTTGTTTATTGTTTGAACCTCAGTGGCTTAAACACCTAATAGAATCAGGTGAAAAGCAACGCATTAAGCCACCTCGACTATCCTCTAGCGAAGTGATAACTATATTAATTGCCTTTCATCAATCAGGTGTGTGTCACAACATGCGTATTCCTCGCAACCACGTTTTCACGGGAGAAGCCAAACGAGGCAAAGGATCAATGGGCTGATTTTATGGCTTTAAACTTCACCTCATCATAATGATGAAGTGGGTTTATTAGCTGTAAAAGTGACAGCTGGGAATGTTGATGATAGACAGCCGGTATTACTGTTATTTATTGATTGTATTAATTTTGTGCAAACGCGCCACACCCCCTTTAAATTTATATATAAGTTGGTATCCTACGCGACCTTTTTTAACATATGGTTATCAAAAAAGGCAAAGCCAAGGGGCGGCTAATGCTGCAAGGCACTTAGTATAAGTGGCAGCAATATTACAGGCATCACGTTAAACAAACGTTAGGTGTAACTTTAAATAGCAATATAAAAAGCACTATTAAGGTCAATTATGCGATTAGGACCAGGACTACTCGTCACCGCTGCCTTCATTGGACCAGGGACTATTACCACCGCGAGCGTAGCGGGTGCAAACTTTGGTTTTGCACTAATATGGACATTACTATTTTCAGTAATTGCCACCATATTATTACAATCTATGGCGGCGCGCCTAGGCGTAGCCACTGGGCAAGACTTAGCACAAGCACTAAGAGCCCATATTGAAACTCCCCTATTTAAATCTCTCGCTATATTTTTAGTGATCAGCGCCATTGGTGTTGGCAGTGCCGCCTACGAGGCTGGTAATTTAAGCGGTGCCAGCATGGGATTAATTGAAATATTCCCTCAGGTAAATGCCCAACTTTGGACGCCACTGATTGCCTTTTTAAGTGCCATACTACTTTATAGCGGTAAACACAAAGTTGTTGAAAATGCGCTTATTTTACTAGTGATTTTAATGAGCCTAGTGTTTATCTCTACGCTTATTATGGCGGCTCCCTCGCTCAGTGACGTATTAGCTGGTTTTATTCCTAGCATGCCTGAGGGCTCAGTCACCACAGTATTAGCATTGGTAGGTACGACCATAGTGCCATACAACTTATTTTTACACTCAGGGGTACTGGCTGCTCGCCATGACAGCGAGAGTGACAAACAAAAAGTAATTAAAGAAACCAATATAGATACGGGCGTGTCCATCACCCTAGGTGGTGTGATCACCTTAGCTATTTTATCAACCGCATCAGTGGCATTTTATGGCACCGATGCAGGGCAAATTAGCGCTGCCAATATGGCGGTGCAGCTTGAGCCATTACTTGGCGATGCCGCCCATTACTTTTTTGCTATTGGTTTATTTGCCGCAGGTTTAACCAGCGCAATAACTGCTCCTCTTGCCGGCGCTTATGCCGTATGTGGCATGTTAGGTTGGTCAAATAAAATGGATAACGTTCGCTTTAAAAGCGTTGCCATTGTTATTTTATTATTTGGTGCGGCGGTGGCTTCTCTGGGTTTAGACCCTGTCTCGGTGATAATTTTTGCCCAAGCCGCTAACGGTTTACTGTTGCCAATTGTAACTGCCTACCTTGTTTGGCTAGTTAATCAAAGCTCTGTAATGGGTAAATACACTAACTCAGTGTTGGTAAACCTATTTACTTTACCAGTGTTAGTGCTTATTTTTGGCCTAAGTAGTTACAAGCTGTTTAGTTTGATTTTTTGATATCAAGACGCAATTTATACACACAAAAGCCGCTATATTAATAGCGGCTTTTTACATTGCAGACCAATACTGACTTAAAAGCCGCGATGCGCTGCCTTGTGCTTATTTTCCTTAATGAATTTTGCAAATACATAACCCCCTACTGCACCTGCACATAATTGCGCATAAAAACCCCAACCTCTTGCGCCTGCAATAATAGTAATATTCATAATAGATTCAATCGCAATTAACGCCGTTGCAAACGCCACCACACCAGCAATAACAAATAGTTGTGTACCTTGCTTGTTCATTTTTTTAGCAATAAACCAAGTAACCAAAAACGCGATAGCAAGTGCAACCGCAATATTAGCGCCATAGGTCGGTAGCAAGCCGAGCCAATCTTCAAGGGTTAAGTTAACACGATCATTAAAGCCCACTACAACACCTACATTAACTAATTGATTGACAACGTATTGACTATGAAACAAGCTAGCAAGAGTGAATGTTAGTAACCAAGAAACTAAAAATGACGGGAGTATACGTGTTAAAAACTGCATGGTTATCTCAACTTAAAATAAAACTTTTTCCTTACACTAGCAAAGGCTTGCAGGGTAAACAATCTCTATATTGTATTACGCTACTGTCACTTTTAGCGTTTTCTTGTCACGCCAGTGCCGAGTTACCAACACAGCAATATACTGCTAGTACTTTAGCAACAGGGCTCAATTCACCGTGGAGCATGGTTAAACTCCCAAACAATACCTGGTTAATCACCGAGCGTGATGGCCATGTTGTTATCATTAAAAACAACCAACAAACCCGAGTTAAAATAAACTTCGAGGGCTTATACGTTGCAGGGCAAGGTGGTTTACTTGATGTAGTGCTTTCGCCAAATTACAGTGAATCACAAGAAATTATATTCACTTACGCCCAAGGTGAGCTTGATGCAAACAGGCTAGTAATAGCCAAAGCCACGTTTGATGGTGCGCAATTTTCAACGCCAAAAATTATTTATAAAGTAGTCACCGATAAAGGCACACCGCAGCATTATTCTGGCCGCGCGCTTGTGCTGCCTGATAACACCTTATTATTTTCAAGTGGCGATGGCTTTGACTACCGTGAGCAAGCACAGGTTATTACCAGTCAACTTGGCAAAACATTACGCATAAACTTAAACGGCACAATACCAAGCAATAACCCGTTTATTAGCCACAAAAACGCTAACGCGCATGCCATTTATTCACTCGGGCACCGTAACTTGCAAGGCTTGGTTTATGATTACGATACCAAGCAAATTATTAGTCACGAACACGGCCCTGCAGGCGGTGACGAGCTTAACTATTTAACGGCTGGCACCAATTACGGCTGGCCAGTAATCACCAACGGTGACGATTATTCACAAGCACGTATTTCCCCCTTTAGAGACTACCCCGGAATGGCTCAACCAACCGTAGATTGGACGCCCTCAATCGCCCCATCAGGCATGGCATATTATGGCGCTAACCATGCAGCCTTCCCTTCACTGCAACGTCACGTGCTTATTACTACATTGGTCGATAAAAAGCTCTACAGTGTAAATTTAGCGAATGGTGAGTTCACCCAATCGCACATATTTCCAGAAGCAATAGGACGATTAAGGGATGTGTATGTGACCACGCAAGGTAATGTTGCAATATTAACCGATGGGAAAGATGCTGAGCTGATGTTGTTTAAAGCAAATTAGCTCACAAAGAGGATTATAGGCGCTTCACTTTAAGAGGAATATAATGGGTTATATTAAGACGGTTTAGGCATTTGCAATTTAATGTCTGAACCCTTTAACTCTATACGAATGTTACCGACGCACTAGCAGTTTAAAATTTTTGACTACCTTACGACCGAAAATCTGTAACCAAAATACTATACCTAAAGCAAATGCTGGAATCATGAAGAATTTACTAATAGCGATTGATAAAAGCATTAATGTGAACAAAATACTGACTTTTACAAAATGCTTTTTCCGATTGCTAAAATTATGAGTATATTTTTCAACTTCGGTTAATTTTGAAACAAGCACTGGTATCAATACAATTAATAGAAATGGTGTAAGGAATATAATTGCTAGTCCAATGTACATACATACTTCTCAATTCGTATAGACATAATGACTCCCACACGGTGTTAGCCTCCGCTTTTCGTGGGTTAGCTTAATTCAAAGCCAGAGCCATAATTAGTTTGTCAAATAACTAAACAGCAGAGGCTAACATGAATAAACATAGCATACTTTTTATCGGTCTTGATACACATAAAGAATTCAATGAAGTCGCCTATATTGACGAACATAGAGGCGCTCAACCTGTTCACCTAGGTCGATTTTCTTCTTCCAAAATGGCCGTTCAAAAGCTTGTCCGTCAGTTTGAATCTAAATACCCTGGCGCAACGCTACACTTTGTTTATGAAGCAGGCCCTTGTGGTTATTGGATTTACAGATTAATCACAAGCCTTGGCCATTGCTGTTATGTGGTTGCCCCGTCTCTTATTCCTAAAAAACCTGGTGAAAAAATTAAAACCGATAAACGTGATGCCCTTAAGCTCGCTAAATTACTTAAATCTGAAGATTTAACACCTATCTATGTTCCCGAGCCTGAAGATGAAGCCGTACGCGATTTATCTCGCGCACGCGAAGTAGCCATGAAAGATTTAAAAGATGCTAAATATCAATTAAAAGCACTGCTGCTTCGTAATAATATTAATTACAAAGGCACTGCAAATTGGTCACAAAAACATTTACGTTGGCTCACTGAGCTTGTGCTTCCACACCCAGCACAGCACATCGTTTTACAAGAGTTTTTACAAACAATTACCGAGCGAATAAGCCGACTTGAACGATTAGATAATGAACTTACACATCACGTCCATCAATGGCGTTATTATCCCGTTGTTAAAGCAATACAAGCAATGCGAGGTGTTCGTTTGTTGGTCGCCACCGGTGTTGTTGCTGAGCTTGGCGATTTAACGCGCTTCGATCATCCCCGTAAATTAATGAGTTATCTTGGTCTTGTACCCAGTGAACACTCGAGTGGTGGCAAACGCCATATTGGCGCTATCACAAAATGCGGAAATGGCCGAGCAAGACGCCTCCTTGTTGAAGGCGCGCACACTTATCGATATGCAGCAAATATATCGACAGATATGCAAAAACGACAAGAAGGTTTACCAAAGGACATTATTGATATTGCGTGGAAAGCACAACTTAGGCTCTGCAAGCGCTATAAAAAAATGATAGCCAAAGGGAAACACTACAACCTGGTTGTCACCGCAATTGCCCGAGAAATGATTGCGTACATATGGGTCATTGCTAAAGAAGTGGTGCTTACGCCAGTGAATACAAAACTTAGATTGGCAAGAGTACCCGCATGATAAACGAATTAGAGTTAATGCATGGGATCAAGCATCGGGTGTGGCACAACCACCGACGGCGTTAGGATGGCAATGCAGCTAACGCTGCGTTGAACCACGAACATAGACTGAAGACAGGTGCCACGACGGAATAAGTAAGGTCTGCTCTGTTACTAGAAATAGTAATAACCAACGAATATCAGCAAGATAACCGACGAACTTACTTGCTTCATCCTATGTATTAACTCGCTCTAATTCGAGCTGAAGTAATTATGGCTTAAAAAGTTAAGCAAGGATCAGTGCGTTTAACTTGACAGTGGGAGTCATACCAACGCCCAATTAAGGTGTTAGCAACGCTACCACGAAACGAAACCATTATACCTTAAACACAAAACCCAACGATGGAATGAAAAATGCCAAGCGTTGGGAATCACTCTTAAATTGTTTGTTAGATGCCAGATCGCTGAACCTGATTTAGTAGTGGTAACGACACGAAATTATCGTTATCGCTTGATCATCGACTGCGTAAACAAGCCTATTAGTGTCATCAATACGACGAGACCAAAAACCAGATAAGTTCTCTTTTAACGGCTCTGGTTTACCTATGCCCTCAAATGGAGAGCGCTTAACATCATTGATAAGTTTGTTAATGCGCTTGAGTGTTTTCTTGTCTTGAGTTTGCCAATACAGGTAGTCATCCCAAGCGTCATCAGTCCACGACAGTAAACGTTGACTACTACTCATCAATTAATTCTCGTGCTGTTGTTTTACCAGCACGGTACTGTGCTATTGAACGGTTTAGGTGTTCAGCGTTTTGAGGAGAGCGTAGTAAGTGAACTGTCTCCATAAGGCTATTGTAGTAGTCTAAAGACATAACCACAGCATCTTCAGAATCGCGGCGTGTAATAACTGTTGTATCAGCGTCATTAACTACACCGTCCAAAACAGCTTTGAGACCATTTCTAGCTTCAGTAAAAGATACGATTCTCATAAGAACCTCCACATGTACGTTTAATGGAACAAGTATAGTCTTCACCACTCAAGTTGTACAGTAAATTGAACATGCGATATTGATAAGACAGCTAACGCCTCACCTAAGCGGCGCAAAATGCTTGGCTATAATTAGCGACGAAGGAGCGCAAGCCAAACTTTTTGCGTCCACTGCTTTAGGTGTTCGTTAGCTGCTTGATTGTGAATGAACCTGATTTAGCAAGCACTCTTCTGCTTCATCTAATTTTTTTAATAATTTATCAGCAGCGGCACTTGCTTCTGTAGGTACATCTGGATTGGTTATATCAAATTTACTTTCACCAGCAATTCCAATTGAATAGCTAAGTAAGTCTTTAGTCTCTTTGCTTAAGACAGCACCATGCTTAGATAAGTATGAACTTAACGCAGTTTCAATTTTGTGAAAATTATGAGCGACTTCGTCACATGCCTCATTCCAGCACATATTAGGGTGAGAATAGGTGGGTAAAAAGCTTCTTTTGAGTGATACCAATTCGGATGCAGCTTCATATTCTTTCTCGAAAATAAATTCTGATTTCTTGAGTTTAACTTTATAACTTTCAGTATCTTGAGTAAGCTTATTTCTAAGCGATTCAAGCTCTCGATAATGCTCAGCTTTTTCTTTTTCCATGAGCCTATAAGCCCAAATTTTTCCAAGCCAACTTGAAAACCCGAATATGATTGCGGCTCCACCGCCAAGCGCACCTAAAGTCACTCCAGCTATTTCTAAAAGTTCTTTTAATTCCATGATATTATTACTTTAGTTTACGCATGTGTAAACATATCTCATCAAGCCATCCGTTTTTTCTGGCTGCATTATAGGCTCCGCCACTACCTTTAGCAAAAGCTGATCTTTTTTTGTACTTAATTGCTTCAGCTTCTATACGCTCTCTAGTCCAGTAAACCTCACGTTTTGCTGTAACCATATGTTTGCATATATTCTCAAGAATGCCTTGCCTTTGTGCCGCAGCATGGGCTTGCCTGCTACCTTTTTGGAATTCGTAACGAGTGTTATATTTTAAAGCCTCCACTTTACAAAGCTCTTCGGTCCATTTTAGCCGTGAGCCGCCTAGTCCACCAATCCTGCTTCTGTCGTTTAACAATCGGTAGCCTTCTTTTTCATATTTATTTGCAAAGTCAAGCTCAAGAATTGTCGCTTGTTCTACACTTACATAGTCAGTAAGGGGGATAAAATCCGTATCCTTTTCTTTCATAATTTCAGAGGCATTGGTACGGCTCCCTTTGAGGTGTTCTTCTTTTCGGCGTTTAAAGTTAGAAGTTAATCCGATGTATACAGTATTTAGCCTCTTATTTATTATTAAGTACAAACCTCTAAGGTATTCATTGCCAACAGGGAGCATGTGGGTGCAGATTTCATCTAGCCAGCCTTCCTTAACTGCAGTTTTATACGCTCCGTTACTTCCGGTGTTGAAATCAGTTCTGGTCTCATACTTTAAAGCTTCTTTCGCACAACGTTTTTTAGTCCAAAAACCTTTAGGTTTCTTTATTTCAATCATATGAGCACAAATTGAATCTAACCAACCGTTTTTGCGAGCTGCCGTATAAGCAGCTTCATTACTTTTTTGAAATTTAAGTCTTGTTTGATATTTAAGAGCTTCTTCTGAGCAGCGCTCTTTAGTCCAATAACCTCTTGGCTTTTGTAGAGCTTTCATGTGTTTGCAAATTTCATCCAACCAGCCCTTTTCCTTGGATACCCTATAAGCTCCTCTACACAATTTTTCAAACTCCGCCCGACTTTGATATTTAAGAGCTTCTACACCGCAGCGTTCTTTAGTCCAATAATCATTTGGCTTTTTTGGAACTTTCATGTGTTTGCAAATTTCATCCAACCAGCCCTTTTCCCTAGATACCTTAAAAGCTCCTCCGCACAATTTATTAAACTCCGCCCGACTTTGATATTTACGAGCTTCTACACCGCAGCGTTCTCTTGTCCAGTATCCTTGTGGCTTCCGTTGGATTTTCATATGTTGACAAACTTCATCCAGCCAACCATTTTTGCAAGCTGCACTATAAGCGGCTCCACATAATTTATTAAATTCTGTTCTAGTTTGGTATTTGATCGCCTCTTCGAAGCAACGGTTTTTGTCCCAGCCACCTCTAGAATTCATATGAGCACAAACATCTTCTAGCCAATCACGCTTTCGAGCAACATTATAGGCGGCTGAACACTCCCTTTTAAATTCGCTTCTTGATTTGAACTTAATAGCCGCTTCAGCACATTGTTCTTTTGTTTGGTAACTCCCCAACATTTTCCTTGTGCTCATATGACTACAAAGTTTATCTAGCCAACCATTTTTGTTTGCGGTGCTATAGGCTGAGTTACTCTTTTTCTGAAATTCAGTTCTAGTCTGATATTTGAGTGCTTCTTCTGAACAACGTTCTTTTGTCCAATAACCATTAGCCTTTTTCATCAGGACCATATGACCGCAAAGTTCATCTAGCCAACCATTCCTTTTCGCAGAAGCAAAAGCTGACCGACTCAATTTTTTAAACTCACTTCGAGTCCTGTATTTCAAAGCTTCGTCAGTGCAACGCTCTTTTGTCCAATATCCGTTAGGTCTTTTCTTACTAATCATTTTGGCATCTTACAAGGGCTTGAGAAATCAAATAGCTAACGCCACGCTCTGCGGAAATATAGGAGCCTTAGCGAATAAATTTTCCGTAGTAGCGCCTTGTTAGTTTCACAGCCCAAACACCACTTCAAACTTCTCTCCATTGTTTAACCTTTCCAATCCTGAGTACAAACTTTTAGTATGCATTGGTTCAACAGCTATTCTTGATGCTTGGTAGTATTTCACACTTGTATTTGGAAAGTCGCTTAGAAAAAAAATAGATTTAACTTTTGCTAGTTCTTCCTCTGTTATCTCTATATTTTCAAGTAAAAAAGGTCTGCGATAGTCAACTTTAATACCTGTTCCTTCAATAAACCAGGCTGGTAATTGCGTAAGCTCTACAAGAAGGTCAGTTCTGTACCTTACCTCTGCATGAACAAATTCATGCGCTATCACGTCTGTGTTGAGCCCCTTAGGGCCTAGAAATATGCATTCTCTAAAGAACCCTGATGCTTGCATGCCCGTTGGATTAAAGCCAAAACTGGAGTACTGGTCCCCAGTTGTAGCAATAATTCTTGGTGAAGATATAGGGTTACCATACACATTTGAAACTCTTTCGATTGCATCATTTATTGCTTCTATCAAGTTCGATTGTTGTGCTTCGTCAAGGCTGTCATCAACATAGAGATTTGTTGAAATCTGAGAAAAATGCGTCTGCCCGATCATTTCGCATGCTATCGCATCCTTTTTAAAGAAGATAAAAGACGCAAAAAGAAGCAATATAAAAACAGGTACAAGAATTTTAAATATTCGCACAAACTTTCCTTGTGAAACTAACGCCCTAATCAGCCGTGCCGCTGTTTGGCGTCGGATGAATTTGTTTGTTAGCCATACTGGCCTCGATTTTTACTTTTACACCTGACATATAGTCTTGGTTGAACCAAAGTAACCTATCTACTGGAAAGTGACTAAACGTTAATTCAATATCTGAGGTCCAGACCACTTTTAAATTCTCAGGCTTACCGTCCAATCCGAAGAATCCGTTATACTCTTTACCTGATTCTACATCTACGATGTTTACTCCAGTTTGCCAGTTAGTTGTTGCTCCACAATCTGAATAACCAAGCTTCGCAATTTTTTTACCATTCGGCGAAATAAATTCCGCGACGTCGGTATAAGAGCATAATGATGGGCCTTCAATTCCTAAAAGATCCATTCCGTATCCCAGGGCCTTAAATCCAAACCAAATAAAGAATAAAGCTGCACCAAGATTCCAGACTGATTTTTTAACCTTTGCAACAACGCTCATGCAGATCCTTATGTATGGCTAACGCCGCAGCCACGGGCAAAGGCCAGCGTCTTGCCGCGTTGTGGCCTTTGTCCCCGAGGAGCGTAGCGACGAGTTAGTGAGCTGCTTTGTTATGCTTTAGCTCTTAGTAGCGCTGCAATTGCCTTGCGTTGCCATCTCAAGTTTTGATACTTCCTGCTTACCTTCAGCAATGTTATTCAGTTCGAGACCCGCACCACCAACAAATACGCCCATTTTCAGATATTGCTCAATGAAGTACAGAGAGCCTGTCTCAGTGTTAATTGTGAGATCGTTAGGAGAGAACTCAGATTCAGTGGAAATTGTATGCTCTTTATTACCTTCCACCTCGTGATAGAAGAAAACTCCTTTAGCTGTCTCACCAATGCATTTGCCATCAACCCAAACATCCTTCTTAAGCGCAGCGCCTACCGGAGTATCTTTGCGGTAAATGTATATCCCAGCCATATCGGGGGAAGGCTCTTCAAACTTCTTAGCTTTGGATGAAACTGCAGTCGACTCCATTGGAACGCTGGCACAACCAGACATAACAGACACAAGTACAGCTACAGGTAAAAATAAACGTTTCATAAATTTCCTTATTAAAGTTAGAAATGACAAGATTTTTGTTTTAAAGCATAACGCCGCGTTAACCGCGCGAGCCGAAGGCGAGTCCGGTTGAACGCTTTGTTATGAATTTTTATTGTTTCTTGAGTTGAGTTTTATAGTATTCGAAGATTTCTGGAAACTTTTTGTTTACTAAATCTTTAGCTCTAGATATATCGAGAAATAAGGTATCTCCAAATTCTTTAACTTGCTTTTCAACTCTAGCCTGCATTCCATGCTTGCTGCCAGTCAATATGACACTACCAAAATCGTAAGTTAATGGCGCCAGTGTATTATTACCACTAGGTACTGATTGCGCATATGGAACTACAACAGAAGCCCAAAAACTTAAACTAGCGCTAAGGTGTATAGCACAAGATGAACCCCCAGTACTAAAGCCTAGAGCAGTAACTAGTATTTTATTTGGAAACCAGCCCTCTTCAGTCTCTATAGAGAAATTGTTTTGCCGCAAGGAAATTTCCATTTTGTCTTTCATTTTGTGAGGCTGAGGAAGACAACCGTCCGTAACTTGGTCGCTGTAAGTAATAATAAAGTTATCTCTAAGTACCAATAAACTGCTCATTCCGCCTTCAAGTGCAAGTGATGGCTCTTCCTTATCCTCAGCAAGCGCTAATTGGACAAAGCCTAAGATTAAGAATGGGAAAATAAGCATAATTTTCATGATCAATCCTTTTGATAATTCATAACAATTTTGTCTACGACATTTGTCGTTTTATAAACAGAAAAATGTCCATATATTACAATGCATTTATCTTAACCATCAAATAAACATCTGTAAACAATTAGTTGACTGAAAATTATTTTTAATCAGTGCGAAAATACACCGAAATGGTGGAGATCAGTAATATTGGACAAAACAATATGCACTGTCTATATATACAGTTAAATTTTGCTAGAGATTCATATCATGAAATCACCTTTTTTAACTATGATAGCCGAACAAATGTATTTAAAGCGTTATGCTAAAAGTACCATTAAAGCGTATTTATACTGGATAGCTTCGTTTATTCGTTTTAACTCTATGAGGCACCCAACAACGATGGGAGATAATGAGGTCGAACTTTTTTTAAATCATTTAGTCAACCAACAAAATGTTGCTCCTAATACTCAAACACAAGCCTTAAATGCGTTGAGCTTTTTATTTAAAGAAGTGATTAAAAAGCCACTCTCATTATCATTAGGTTTTATTAAGAGTAAACGAGCAACTAAACTACCGGTAGTTTTAACGCAGCAGGAAATAAATAATTTTTTTAAAGTGTGCTCTGCGAAGCATTATTTACCTTGTGGACTACTTTATGGCAGTGGTATGCGATTAATGGAGGTACTGCGTTTACGAGTACACGATATTGACTTTGACTATAACTGCATTCGAATTTGGGATGGCAAAGGAGGTAAAAATCGTGTTGTAACGCTTGCAGTAGAGCTCATACCGCAATTACGTTCTCAAATACAATTAGTTGATAGTTACCTGCAATTAGATCTGAAAAACCCCTTATATAGCGGCGCTTACATGCCGCATTTGTTACGTAAAAAATATCCAAACCATAACAAACAATTAGGGTGGCAATATTTATTTTCATCACATAAATTAAGCATGGATCCTGAGAGTAAGCAGTTGAGGCGTCATCATATTGATGAAAAGCAATTACAACGCGCTGTTAAACAGGCTGCTGACGATGCAAAAATTAGGAAACACGTTACACCACATACCTTACGCCATTCATTTGCAACGCACCTATTGCAAAGTGGCGCTGATATTCGCACGGTTCAGGCAAAATTAGGCCATAGTGATGTGCGAACAACCCAAATATATACTCATGTTTTACAACAAGGAGCCAATGGTGTTGTAAGCCCATTTTCGAGATTATAAAACCAGCAAAAGTTTTTAATTGTGTGTCACGCGTTAAAGTACGCCTTATACAAAAATAGCGCCGATATGTATGAAGCCGATTCTTACACAATGAATTTCACTGCGAATTAATATCTCAGCTTTTACCTTTAACCTCGAACCTTTTCCTAAAACAAAAAAAAGCCGCTGTTCGTTAAAACAGCGGCTTTCTAAAGCTTATAGCTAAAAACTGACAGCTTACAGCTAGTGCTTTAAGCTTTCCCAATCACTTCAAGTCCACCCATGTATGGGCGAAGTACTTCTGGTACTACTACTGAGCCGTCGGCTTGTTGGTAGTTTTCTAGTATTGCTACAAGTGTACGGCCAACCGCTAAACCTGAGCCGTTTAGTGTGTGTAAAAGCTCTGGTTTTTTAGCGCCTTCACGACGAAAACGTGCTTGCATACGGCGTGCTTGGAAATCAACCATGTTTGAACATGATGAAATTTCGCGGTAGGTGTCTTGTGCTGGTAACCATACTTCTAAATCGTATGTTTTTGCTGCGCCAAAGCCCATGTCGCCCATACATAAAATTACTTTGCGGTATGGCAATTCAAGCGCTTGTAAAATTTGCTCTGCGTGACCTGTTAGCTCTTCGAGTGCTTGCATTGAATCTTCTGGTTTTACAAGTTGTACTAGCTCTACTTTATCAAACTGGTGCTGACGGATTAAACCGCGGGTATCGCGACCGTAGCTGCCTGCTTCACTTCTAAAACATGGCGTGTGCGCTGTTAAGCGAATAGGTAAATCGCTTTCTTCGTAAATTTCATCACGTGCGCTGTTTGTAAGCGGTACTTCTGCCGTAGGAATAAGGCTAAAGCCAGCTTGCTGCTCGCCATCATCGTTCACTAGGCCTAACGTGTGGAATAAATCGCCCGCAAACTTAGGTAATTGGCTCGTACCGTAAAGGCTTGCACTATTAACCAAGTACGGTACATACATTTCTGTGTAGCCGTTTTTATCTATGTGGGTGTCTAGCATGTATTGGGTAAGTGCACGGTGCATACGCGCTACTTGGCCGCGCATTACGGTAAAACGTGCGCCACTAATTTTAACGCCCATTTCAAAGTCTAGGCCGTTTAGGTCTTGCCCTACATCAACGTGGTCTTTAACTTCAAAATCGTACTTTTTAGGTGTACCCCAAGTTAAAATTTCTACGTTGTCGTCTTCATCAGCGCCTTCTGGTACCGACTCGTCCGGTAAGTTTGGAATTGCTAAGGCAATTTGTTTAATTGCTTCTAACACTTCGTCTTGCTCAGCTTTAGCTGCGTCTAACTCGCTGCCTAAGTTAGCAACTGCGTCTAGCAATGGCTGTGCATCTTCGCCTTTTGCTTTTGCTTGACCAATGGCTTTAGCACTGGCGTTACGTTGACTTTGAAGTTCTTGCGTTTTTACTTGTAATGTTTTGCGTTTTTCTTCAAGTTCAGTCACTACCGCTACATCTAGCTCATAACCACGTGCGGCTAAACGTGCTGCAGTTTGTTCGACATCTTGACGTAAATATTTAGAATCTAACATGTTAGTTTTTTAACCTTTTTGCATTACTAGCTGAAGGCCCAGCCAAGCCATAAAAATACACACCATCACGTTTAAGATGATATTGAGGGCCATTTTAATAAAGTGACCTTGTTGTAAAAACAACAACGAATCCATTGAGAATGTTGAAAAGGTGGTTAACGCACCTAAAAAGCCAATTCCGATGAGGGTTTTAGCAGGACTGACGGCAATAACTTGTTTATCTATTAAACCGTATAAAATGCCCATCAACAATGAACCCAGAATATTAACCGTCAACGTGCCAAAAGGGAATCCCCTACCGAGGAGTTTTAGCATGGTTTCGCTAATAAAAAACCGTAAACAGGCTCCTGACGCTCCGCCAAGGGCTATCATCATGTAAAGTTTAATCATGCTCATAACGTTTTATTGGGCTTTGTGCGTCGCGCTCTTTTAAATACTCGAGCTTTTGTTTAATTTTTTGCTCAAGTCCACGATCACTTGGCTGGTAGTATTGTTTGCCATCCATTTCTGGCGGTAGGTATTTTTCACCAGCAGCAAATGCGCCTTCTTCGTTATGCGCATAACGATACTCTGCACCATAGCCTAAGTCTTTCATTAAGTTGGTGGAGGCGTTTCGTAAATGCTCTGGTACGGGGTAGCTTGGCTCGTTTTTAGCGTCTTGTTTAGCTTGATTAAACGCCATATAAACTGCATTACTTTTAGGTGCACTAGCCAAGTACAAAGTGGCCTGTGCAATAGCGCGCTCACCTTCGCTTGGGCCAACACGTTGGAATATATCCCATGCGTTTAAAGCCACTTCCATAGCGCGCGGATCGGCGTTGCCAATGTCTTCTGTAGCAATTGCTAATAAGCGCCTTGCAACATAAAGCGGGTCGCCGCCACCGGCTAAAATACGGCAGTACCAGTAAAGCGCACCATCTGGCGAACTGCCTCGCACTGATTTATGAAACGCCGAAATTAAATCGTAAAATTCATCGCCGCCTTTATCGTATTTAGCTAAATGCGTAGGCAGTACTTGGCTGAGTACCTGTTCGTCAACATGAAATTGGCCGTTTTGCTCAGTGGTTAAATCCACTGCTTGCTCGAGTAAATTAAGCACTTTACGAGCATCGCCACCGCTTGCTTGGCACAGCGCTTGTTTGGCGTTATCTGCAATCACGATGTGTTTTTGGCTTAATTGCTCATCTTGTTTAAGTGCACGCTCTATTACCGTGTATAAATCGCTTTCCTGCAAGGATTTTAAAACATACACCCTTGCACGAGACAAAATCGCGTTATTAAGCGCAAACGAGGGGTTTTCGGTGGTGGCACCAACAAATATAAAAGTGCCATCTTCAATATGCGGTAAAAACGCATCTTGCTGAGATTTATTAAAGCGGTGTACTTCATCAACAAACATTAAAGTGCGCTGACCACGGCTTTGTAAGTTATCGCGCGCTTGGGTTACGCTATCGCGAATATCTTTTACGCCAGCGGTTACTGCCGACATTTGAATTAGTTCAGCGTCTGCATGGTTGGCAATAATTTGCGCCAGCGTAGTTTTACCTACCCCCGGCGGCCCCCATAAAATTAAACTATGGCAGCGCCCTGCTACTATCGCTTGATGAAGAGGTTTATCAGCGCTGAGTAAATGTTGCTGCCCTATGTAATCGTTTAGCGATAAAGGGCGCATACGCGCAGCGAGTGGGCGCACATCGGGCCCAAAGTTAAATCCTAAATTACTCACCGTTACTCTGATCGTCTATTTCTACACCCGCTGGCGGGGTAAATTCAAAAGTTGTTTTATCAAGCTCAGTATTAACCTGTGCATTGCTAAATGTAAACGCAGATAGCTGGCCTGAGCTATCTTTAACCACCAGTTTTGCAAGCCCTTGCTCGTTATCAGCAAAAGTAATATCAAGCTGCTCTACTTGGCTTTCTACGCCTTTATTTGGGGTAATGCTAAAGCCTAAATCGGTGGCAAGCACGCTGTATTTTTCCCATTGCGCAGGGTCTTCAGAGGTGAGCAATATAAACGGTGTAGAGTCAATTAAACCGCTGGTTTTCATAATGGTTACTTGCTCAGCAAAGCTATCAAAGTAATAGGTTTTATCGCCGTTTGACACAAATAAGGTGTCGTCTGGGTTAGTTTGCTGCCAGCGAATCATCAATGGCTGTTGCAGCGCAATATTGCCTTGGCCTTGCATTACCAGTTGGCCTTCACCGTCGGTTACGTTTTGTTTAAATTGTGCTTTAAAGCTTTTTAAGGTCGATAACTTATCTTGTAATGCTTGGCTGTCGTCAGCAAAGCTTGGCATCGCCACTAAACTGCCCAATACCAATAATAAACTACTTAATTTTTTCATTAATTTGCTCCATTAGGTACTAATACATCGCGCGCGCCGTTGTGTCCTGGTGCACTCACGATACCTGATGTTTCCATTTGTTCTACTAATCGTGCAGCACGGTTATAGCCTACACGTAATTTACGTTGCACTGATGATACCGACACTTTACCGGTTTCTATTACAAAGGCGACCGCTTCGTCGTATAACGGATCTGACTCTTCATCGCCATTTTCACTGGCTTCCCCTGGTAATAGAATATCTTCCGTGGCATCGCCATTTAAAATCTCGTCTATGTAATTTGGTTTAGCACGGGCTTTCCAATCGTTTACCACAGCATGTACTTCATGGTCGTCTACAAACGCGCCATGCACACGCTCAGGTACACTGGTACCTGGCGGTAAATAAAGCATGTCACCCATGCCTAATAAATTTTCTGCGCCTTGTTGATCAAGTATGGTGCGCGAGTCTATTTTACTTGATACCTGAAACGCCATACGTGTAGGTATATTCGCTTTAATTAAACCGGTTATTACATCAACCGACGGACGCTGCGTTGCCAAAATTAAGTGAATACCCGCAGCACGCGCTTTTTGCGCTATACGGGCAATTAACTCTTCAACTTTTTTACCTACAATCATCATCATGTCGGCAAATTCGTCAATAACCACCACTATGCTAGGTAATTTATCTAGCTCATCAGGGCCGTCTTTCATGCCGTCGGTGTCTTTAAATAATGGATCCATAATTGGGTAGCCCGCTTCTTTGGCTTCCATTACTTTTTGGTTGTACCCTTTTAAGTTACGTACACCTAAAGCCGACATCAGCTTATAACGGCGTTCCATTTCACCTACACACCAACGCAGTGCGTTAGCGGCTTCTTTCATGTCGGTCACAACTTCACACAATAAATGCGGAATACCTTCGTATACTGAAAGTTCAAGCATTTTCGGGTCAATCATGATCATGCGAACATCTTCAGGGCCCGATTTATACAGTAAGCTTAATATCATTACATTAACGCCCACTGACTTACCTGAACCGGTTGTACCGGCCACTAATAAATGTGGCATTTTACCTAAGTCGGCACACACAGGTTGCCCTGCAATGTCTTTACCAAGCACCATGGTTAGTGGCGATGGGTTTTGCTCAAACTTAGGTGCGTTTATGACTTCTGATAAACGTACAATTTCACGGTATTTATTAGGCAGCTCAATACCTATATAGGTTTTACCAGGAATAACTTCAACCACGCGCACACTAATTGCCGAAAGTGAACGCGCTAAATCTTTTGACAGCCCTGTAATTTTAGACACCTTAATACCCGGTGCTAAATCAAGCTCAAAACGAGTAACAACAGGCCCTGGGTAAACCCCAACCACAGTGGCTTGCACGTTAAAATCGAGTAGTTTTGTTTCTACAAGGCGTGATACGCTATCGAGCTCTTCTTGCGAAATTGGGTTTTTTGCTTTGTCGGGTCTGTCGAGTAAATCCAGTGACGGCAATGGCCCCGGAGGTGGCTCTTGCTCTAATAATTGTTCAAACTTCTCTTTGGCAGTTGGCGGCGGTTGAAACCCTGATTTTGGCTTGTTAATTGGCCTTGCTGGTGAAACCACGGTTGTTGCTGGTTTTTCAGGTTCAACCACAGGGCTTTGATCCAGCGCGTTAAGTGCTGCCTCGGTGTCCATCGGTTCATCGTCTATGGCGCTAAAGCTAATTTCTTGATCGAGTATTTGGTCAAGCTCGTCAAACGGCATAAACTCGTCGTCTTGAGGGGCATTAACCTTAGTTGCTGGTTTATCGAGTGCTTTTGGTTTGTCTGCTACTTTATTAGCAAGATCAGGTTCTTGTTGGCGTGTATCGTCTTCAAAATAAGCATCAGGTTGCTCGTCTTGTACTTTACCTGCAATGCGTTCACGTTGCATCCAGCCTCGGGCATAGGTCACCAAAAAGCGGTATAACCTAACAATTAAATCACCTAAGTAATCAACAAATTGTACCCACGACACACCTGTTAATAGGGTTAACCCTGCAAAAAAGAAACACAGTAGTAAAATAGAGGTACCGGTAAAATTAAACGCTGGCATCATGGCTGATGCAATCACATCACCCACTACCCCACCGGATGAAAAATTATAAATATCATCAAAATTAATACTGCTAATAGCGGTGGCTGAGGTAATAAACAGCGCAAAACCAATAATGCGTAATCCAAGTGTGGTGTAATCGAGTTGTAAAATACGGTGTGGCTGCTTAAACACCAAGTAACCTAGCAGCTGAATAGCCGCTGGCACAAAATAGGCAAGCCAGCCAAAGGTAAGTAATAGTATGTCGGCCACCCACGCGCCCGCTGTACCCGTAATATTATGTACGTTGGTAAATTCACCCGTTTGCGACCAAGCAGGATCGGCAGGATGAAAACTAATTAAAGCACATAAAATAAATACCGCTGCAAAGGTGCTGACGATCAGCCCCGCTTCTAATAGTCTTTGTACACCGTTTAGGCGCATAATTACCTATCCCTCATTATTATTTTTTACACTCACTTGGCAATAGAATACCTTAGCAGGAAATGTATTTTGATGCACTTTATCTTAACCATGATGGCCTGATTATGAACAAGTTTTTATTATTTAGTCGTACACTTATTAAAAAAGCAAAGTTGGCTGCAACAATAAAAGTATATTAAAGGCTGTTACTCTGTCATTAAGCAACAAAAGGACGGATAACCACGCCCTCTTCACCTTTTACTTCTTCCATGACTACATAGGTGCGGCTTTCACTCACATTAGGCAGCTTTAATAATATATCACCGAGCACGCCTCGATATTCTGACATATCGTTAACTCGGGTTTTTAATAAAAAGTCGAAATTACCCGAAACCAAATGACATTCTATAATTTCTTTGTGCTTTCTAACAGCAGCACTAAACTCTTCAAATACGTCGGGCGATGTTTTGGTAATGGTTACTTCTACATACACAGAAAGCCCTTGACCAAGCTTGGCGGGATCAACCACTGCTTTGTAGCCTAAAATATACCCTTCTCGTTCGAGCTTTTTCACTCGCTCTAAACAGGGCGTGGCGCTTAGGCCAACTCGTCGGGCCAGTTCAACATTTGACAGGCGGCCATCAAGTTGTAATTCGACTAAAATTTTGCGATCAATACGGTCTAATAAGTTATGCATGGCTTTTTAGTTTTTTATTCTAATAAAATTAATTTTACAGATACTAACACTACAAAGAGATTAAAAAAAGGTGAGACACACTACCCTAGCATGAATATAATAGTGAAAAATTTTTATCCCGTTCTAACAAGGCAAAATTATGATTATTGGTGTACCTAAAGAAATTAAAAACCATGAGTACCGTGTAGGTATGGTTCCTGCGAGTGTTCGCGAACTTGTAAATCACGGCCACCAAGTGATTGTTGAAACTAACGCTGGTATGGGCATTGGTTTTACAAATGATGATTATGTTCAAGCAGGCGCTGAAATTTTAGAAACAGCTGCTGATGTTTTTGCAAAAGCAGAAATGATCATCAAGGTAAAAGAGCCACAAGCTGTTGAGCGTGCAATGTTACGTGAAGACCAAATTCTTTTCACTTACCTTCATCTTGCACCGGATCTTCCACAAACTGAAGACCTTGTTAAAAGTAAAGCAATCTGTATTGCTTATGAAACTGTGACTGATTCACGCGGTGGTTTACCACTTCTAGCGCCAATGAGTGAAGTTGCTGGCCGTATGTCTATTCAAGCAGGTGCACAAGCGCTAGAAAAAGCAAACCACGGTCGTGGTATGTTGCTAGGTGGTGTACCAGGTGTTGAGCCAGCTAAAGTAGTTGTTATTGGCGGCGGCATGGTTGGTCGAAGCGCTGCACAAATGGCCGTTGGCCTAGGTGCTGAGGTTGTTGTACTTGACCGTAACATCGACGTATTACGTGCACTAGACGCACAGTTTGGTAATAAAGTTAAAGCTATTTATTCAACAGCTGACGCGCTTGAAAAGCACGTACTTGAAGCTGATTTAGTAATTGGTGGCGTACTTATACCGGGTGCTGCTGCACCTAAGCTAGTGACTGCTGAACACATTAAAGCAATGAAGCCAGGTGCTGCAATTGTTGATGTTGCCATTGACCAAGGTGGTTGTATTGCTACGTCTAAAGCAACTACGCACGCTGATCCTACTTTCATCGTTGATGAAGTTGTTCACTACTGTGTTGCTAACATGCCAGGTGCTGTTCCACGTACATCTACGTTTGCACTTAACAATGCAACATTGCCGTTCATTATTAACCTTGCAAATAAAGGTTACAAAAAGGCACTACTAGATGACGCTCACTTCTTAAAAGGCTTAAACGTAATTAAAGGCCAAGTAACTTACAAAGAAGTAGCTGAAGCGTTCAATATGGAATATGTTGACCCACGCACTGCAGTAGAAAACGCGTAACTATTATTCTTACCGCTTATACCTAAGCCATAATTTAGGTATAAGCATTAAAAAAGCAGCTAATTAGCTGCTTTTTTTGTATCTAAATTTTAGGGTCTGTGGTTAACAGACCTTAATGTTATATAAATCGTTTAATAATAAAGTCGACTTTTACGCGCTTAGCTTGACCAAGCAGTTTTTTCACTGGCTGTGGGTAATCGTCCATGGTTTCTAGATCATCTGGGCCGGTTAAACGTCGACAATGCTTTAAAATTTCTTGGCGTTCATTATCAATATCGCGCATGATAGATTGTTCAGGATCTTCTATCAGAATGCCATTTTCGATATCCAGCCCCCACGCGCGCGGATTTAGGTTATGCCCGCTAAGTAAATGCATTTTACGGTCGCAGCAAATCCCTTTTAGATGGAACGAGTTACTCTCGTGTTTCCAAAGGTATACGTTTAGGTTGCCATTATCTATGTGGCGTTTTTGCGATTTTACAAACTTGTGCAAAATAGTTTCGTATAAATACGGCAGTGCACCAATTTTACTAAATGGCTCGCTAGGTGGCAGATAAAAATCGTTTGCGGTTTTATCACCCACCACAATAGTAACTTGTTTACCTTGCTTTAATAACCTGCGTAAAGAGCGCATTAATGGCGCCGGAAAATTAAAATACGGCGTGTATAACACCAGCTCTTGCTCGGTGGTATCAAATAACGCTTTAATTAAGCGATTAAGCTCATTATTACGACGGCCTAATCCTAAAAATAAACGAATACCCATTGCATGAGTATTCAAGTGCTGCGCACTTTTATAGCTTGCCGATTTAAGCTCACGCATAAGTTGCTTTTGTTCAAGTTTAAAGTCAGCCATGCGTTTAAGCGGTCTTTGATCTATTCTTGGTACCGCTTCAGAGCTTAATAAAGTTGATTCAATAAAATCGACTACTGAGTCACATAATTCGCTTTGCAAGACTAAAAAGTAGCGATCGAGCCGGTATCGGTCGCTATATTGCAAATACACATTATTTAAACTGGCACCGCTGTAGAGCAGTGTGTCGTCAATAACAAAGCCTTTTAAATGCAACACCCCAAACAGTTCTTTTGCCTTTACGGGGACACCATACACTTGAACGTTTGAATTAAATTTTTCTAAATCGTCGCAATATAAGCTTGCATTGCCCTCAGACTTTTCAGCTCCAATTAAACCGCGTTGCGCACGATGAAAATCAACCAGTACTTTAATTTCAAGCGAAGGGTTAGCTAACGATGCACTGTGTAGTGCGGCTAATATTTCACGACCCGCTTCATCATCTTGTAAGTAAAGTGTGGTGATATAAATTCGTTTTTTTGCGTTGGCAATTAAATCTAACAATTGCGTACGGTATTCTTGCGCATTGGTTAAGACGTTAACGTCTTTTGAAGTCAACCCAAATGCGGGTTTCTCTTGCCAAAATAACATAGTTGCCTATTCACTTAGGTCACATAATTAAGCAGTGACAAATCAAAATTAGTTAAAAGATAACAAAAAAAATCAGGCTGGTCATGAATTAACGTCGTTTTATTGGCTAACAGTCTATTTATTAGGCGGGCGCTGGCTTTAATGCATTTACCAGTACACATTAATGAACAGCTTTGTAATTTGCGAAAAAAAATAATCTCATCTTTTATTTACTTCCTGCTTGTTTTTCTTAGAATCGGGCGCATTAAAACCGTATTAAACGTTTAGGAAAAGATCATGACTGAAGCAAAACATTGTAAGTTACTTATTTTAGGTTCGGGCCCTGCAGGCTATACAGCTGCAGTTTACGCTGCACGTGCTAATTTAAACCCTGTTTTAATTACAGGTATTCAACAAGGTGGCCAGCTAACAACCACTACTGAAGTTGAAAACTGGCCTGGCGATGCACACGGTTTAACTGGTCCTGCATTAATGGATCGTATGAAAGAGCATGCAGAACGCTTTGAAACTGAAATTGTGTTCGACCACATCAACAAAGTTGACGTATCTAAGCGCCCTTTCACACTAACCGGTGACCAAGGTACTTACACATGTGATGCTTTAATTATTGCAACCGGTGCCTCTGCGAAATATTTAGGCTTAGAGTCTGAGACTAATTTCCAAGGCCGTGGTGTTTCTGCTTGTGCAACCTGTGACGGCTTTTTCTATAAAGGTCAAAAAGTAGCGGTTGTTGGTGGTGGTAACACAGCGGTTGAAGAAGCGTTATACCTGTCTAACATTGCTGATGAAGTTCATGTTATTCACCGTCGTGATAGTTTCCGTAGTGAAAAGATTCTTGCTGACCGCCTTGCTGAAAAAGCTGCGAACGGTAATGTTGTCATGCACTACAACCGTACACTTGATGAAGTACTTGGTGACCAAATGGGCGTGACCGGCGTTCGCATTAAAGATGTGGCATCAGATGCTACTGAAGAACTTGATTTAGCGGGTGTGTTTATTGCCATTGGCCATAAGCCAAACACCGATATGTTTGAAGGTCAGCTAGAAATGAAAGACGGCTACCTAGTGGTTGAATCTGGTCTTAACGGTAATGCAACACAAACTAGTGTGCCAGGTGTATTTGCTGCTGGTGATGTATCTGACCATATTTACCGTCAAGCGATTACCTCTGCCGGTACTGGCTGTATGGCTGCACTTGATGCAGAACGCTTTTTAGATAATCTGTAATTTAGAATCTAAATTAAAAAAGGGCTGAATTTTCAGCCCTTTTTTGTGCCCAAACATAACTGTACTCACACCAAAATTCATTGTACTTATAATTGAAATTAGTTTTATTTATACAATTAATGGCTTAGGTGCGATAGGATCTAAGGGTGAGCAACAAATACCGTCAAATTATATAAGTAAAACTAGCTATAATTATCGTCAGGAATAAAAGCTTTATTCATTTAGGCATTACTAGAAACTGTAAAATCAGTTAAAATGCTTAACTTCATATCAAGTAAATTACCGAGAGTTTTCTATGAGTTTGTATACAAAATATATGGAAGAAATCCAAACCCGTAAAACGGAGCTTGGATTAAGCCCACAACCAATCGATAGCGCTGAACTAGTATCAGAAATAATTAATCAAATTAAAGATACTAATAACGAGCACCGTAAAGATTCACTGCATTTCTTTATTTATAATACTTTACCTGGAACAACTAGTGCTGCGGGCGTTAAAGCACAGTTTCTAAAAGAAATCATTTTAGGTGAAGAGCACGTTGCAGAGATCACTCCAGAATTTGCATTTGAACTGCTTTCACACATGAAAGGCGGCCCGTCAATTGAAATGCTAATTGATTTAGCATTTGGTGATGACGCAGCAATTGCAGCACAGGCTGCAGAAGTACTTAAAACTCAGGTATTCTTATACGATGCTGATATGGAGCGCATAAAAGCGGCCTACGAAGCAGGTAACGCAATTGCTAAAGAATTACTAGAGAGTTTCTCAAAAGCTGAATTCTTCACAAAACTACCTGACATCGAAGAAAAAATCGAAGTAGTAACTTACATTGCTGGTGAAGGCGACATCTCAACTGATTTACTGTCTCCAGGTAACCAAGCACACTCACGTGCTGACCGTGAATTACACGGTAAGTGTATGATCACTGAAGAAGCACAACAAGAAATCGTTGAACTTCAAAAGAAACACCCTAATGCTAAAGTAATGCTTATTGCTGAAAAAGGTACAATGGGCGTTGGTTCATCTCGTATGTCTGGTGTAAATAACGTTGCACTTTGGGCGGGTAAACAAGCAAGTCCATACGTTCCTTTCATCAACATTGCACCTGTTGTTGCAGGTACTAATGGTATCGCACCAATCTTCTTAACGACGGTTGATGTAACCGGCGGTATTGGTCTTGACCTTAAAAACTGGGTTAAGAAAGTAGATGCAGAAGGCAATACTGTAACTGATGAAAATGGCGATGCAGTGCTTGAAGAAGCTTATTCAGTTGCCACAGGTACTGTATTAACAATCAATACAAAAGAGAAAAAGCTTTATAACGGCGATAAAGAACTGGTTGATGTATCATCAGCGTTCACACCGCAAAAAGTTGAATTCATGAAAGCTGGTGGTTCTTACGCTGTTGTATTTGGTAAAAAACTACAAACGTTTGCTGCTGAAACGCTGGGTATTGAAACTCCTCTTGTGTATGCACCTTCAAAAGAAATTTCACATGAAGGCCAAGGCTTAACAGCGGTTGAAAAAATCTTTAACCGTAATGCGGTAGGTGTTCTATCAGATACGCCACTTCACGCAGGCTCAAATGTTCGTGTTAAAGTGAACATCGTTGGTTCGCAAGATACAACCGGTCCAATGACAGCACAAGAATTAGAAGCGATGGCTGCTTCAACGATTTCACCACTTGTTGATGGTGCTTATCAGTCTGGTTGTCACACTGCATCAGTATGGGATAGCAAAGCACAAGCAAATATTCCAAAACTAATGGCGTTCATGAATAAGTTTGGTTTGATCACTGCACGTGACCCGAAAGGCGTTTACCATGCAATGACTGACGTTATTCACAAAGTATTGAACGACATTACCATTGATGATCGCGCTATCATCATCGGTGGTGACTCGCATACACGTATGTCTAAAGGCGTTGCCTTTGGTGCCGATTCAGGCACCGTTGCTGTTGCACTTGCAACCGGTGAATCAGCGATGCCGATTCCTGATTCAGTTAAAGTGACATTTAAAGGCAAAATGGCTAAGCACATGGATTTCCGCGATGTTGTTCATGCAACGCAAGCGCAAATGCTTAAGCAATTTGGCGGAGAAAACGTGTTCCAAGGTCGTATCATTGAAGTGCATATTGGTACCCTAATGGCTGACCAAGCGTTTACTTTCACTGACTGGACTGCAGAAATGAAAGCGAAAGCGTCAATCTGTATTTCAAATGATGAAACGCTAATTAAGTCAATTGAACTTGCTAAATCACGTATCCAAATCATGATCAACAAAGGTATGGATAACGAAGCGCAAACGCTACAAGGTCTAATCGACTTAGCTGACAAGCGTATTGCAGGTATTCAATCTGGTGAAGAGCCAGCACTTTCTCCAGACGACAACGCTAAATACCACGCAGAAGTTGTGGTTGATTTGGACCAAATCGTTGAGCCAATGATTGCCGATCCAGACGTGAACAACGATGATGTTTCTAAACGTTATACTCACGATGTGATCCGCCCTGTTTCTTTTTACAACGACAAACCTGTTGATTTAGGTTTCGTTGGTTCGTGTATGGTTCACAAAGGCGATATGAAAATTATTGCTCACATGCTACGTAACCTTGAAAAGAAAAACGGTTCTATCACATTCAAAGCACCATTAGTTGTTGCGCCACCAACATACAACATTGTTGATGAGCTTAAAGCGGAAGGCGACTGGGATATTCTTGCTAAATACGCTGGTTTTGAATTTGACGATGAAAAACCAAAAACAGCGGCACGTACTAAGTATGAAAATATCCTATACCTAGAACGCCCTGGTTGTAACTTATGTATGGGTAACCAAGAAAAAGCAGAACCTGGTGACACTGTTATCGCAACATCAACTCGTCTGTTCCAAGGCCGTGTAGTAGCCGATACATCTGAGAAAAAAGGTGAGTCACTACTAGGTTCTACGCCGGTTGTAGTACTTTCTACTGTACTTGGTCGTTTCCCGACTATCGAAGAGTATAAGTCTGCGGTTGAAGGCATTGACCTTACCTCGTTTACACCTGTTGAAGAAGCAATGACAACTAAGTTTAACGCTGGACAAGCAGTACCTGTAAAAGTGGTTAGCTAATTCGATTAGTTTACCATTTAATTAAGCGCGTTTTTTAACGCGCTTTTTTTATGTCTAAAATTTACCTAACAGGAATGTAAGCCCTGCTCAACCCTATGGACAACACAATAATTTGTGGTTTGTGATTTTAAAGCAACAGGTTACACTTTACCTTGACCATGCAGTTATTCAATCGGTGTTATGACTAAACAACTCTATCAACTCGCTCAAAGCCACTTTGCTTTTCCTGATCCCAACCATGCATTAGATGATCCCGATGGTTTACTTGCCATTGGTGGATGCTTATCAGTATCACGATTAAAAAATGCCTACAGCCAAGGTATTTTTCCGTGGTTTAGTGAACACGAGCCAATTATGTGGTGGTCGCCTAGTGAACGCGGTATTGTTGAGCTCAATGACTTTCATGTTAGTAAAAGCCTACGTAAGCATTTAAAAAAGCACCCGGTCACCGTAACCATAAACCATGCCTTTGAAGAAGTGATAGAAGCATGTCGCGATCAACGCATTGATACCGATGGCACCTGGATCACTTTGCAAATGCAACAGGCGTACATTAATGCCCATCACAATGGCCTAGCTCATAGTTTAGAGGTTTGGCGCGAGGGAGAGCTTGCAGGTGGCTTATATGGCATCATGCAAACAGGTGTTTTTTGTGGTGAATCAATGTTTCATCATCAAACAAATTGTTCCAAACTGGCTATGTGGGCGCTGGTTAATTGGCTTAAACGCCACAATGCGCATTTTATTGATTGCCAATTAGAAAATCCTTATTTAATGTCGTTAGGTGCCAGCGTGATTCCACGTGAAGAATTTTTAACTAAACTTAATAAAGCACAGTGTTACACCCCAGCTGCCAGTATGTGGCAGCCACAGGAGCTAATCGCGATATATGAATGAACAACTTCCGGCTCGTATTGGCCTAAGCCAACCATTTGAGTGCAGTTATTTACCTGATCGCCAAGAGCAATTGCTGGTGATACTCGATCCAAGTTGTTACAGCAGCAATAAGTTTGAGTCATTATTAGCATTAGGCTTTCGTCGCAGCGGTAACCAAATTTACCGTCCGCACTGCCCTATTTGCAGCGCGTGTAGTTCTGTGCGCGTTTTAGCTGATATGTTTATACCGACAAAATCGCAAAAACGTAAACTTAACAAAGCAAAAAACCGCTTTGAGGTAAAATATTCTCAAGTTGAACGCGAACAATACTATCCACTTTACAGTAAATACATTAGCTTGCGCCACCAAGACGGTAGTATGTATCCGCCTGATAAATCACAATTTCACAGCTTTTTGTTTTGTAGTTGGTTAACCATTACTTTTATTGAGCTTTGGGATCAAGAAAACTTAGTAGCTGTTGCTGTAACTGATTGTATGGACAACGCTATTTCGGCCATTTATACATTTTTTGATCCTGACTACGAACACTTTAGTTTAGGCACTGTAATGATATTACAGCAGCTTAAACTTGCTAAACAGCAGCGCAAACAGTTTGTTTATTTAGGCTATCAAATAGATGAATGCGACAAAATGAACTATAAAACGCAGTTTTTACCTGCTCAAAAACAGTGCAATGACCAGTGGCTGGCTATTTAATTTACAAAAATAGCCCCTGCGCCTTTACTTATTGGCGTATTTTGGGCAAAATCTGCAGCGTTTAACTATTAAAGAGGTGTTACGCTAAACATGGCGAAAGAAGACGTAATCGAAATGCAAGGGACAGTCCTTGATACTTTACCAAATACAATGTTCCGAGTTGAGCTAGAAAATGGTCACGTAGTTGTGGCTCATATTTCAGGTAAAATGCGCAAAAACTATATCCGTATTTTAACCGGCGATAAAGTAACGGTAGAAATGACTCCTTACGATTTATCGAAAGGTCGTATCGTATTCCGTGCTCGCTAAGTAAGTGCGTAAACGAGATTTAGTTTTTGGCTAGTGCAAACTAGCTTTAAGCGTTTATTAAATGTAATTAATGCTAGGGTCTGTTGACCTTTGCGGATTAAAATTTGTTCAAACTAGGGGCGGTTTAATCGCGGCGCGAGGTTTGTAACCTAGTGGGCTAAGTAAAAACCGAGCAACAAAGAGTAAATCGCCCCTAGGCAGAACCCTTCGGGCAGCGCCTGTTTGGCATTGATGCTGCGTTATCGCCTATTTATGGGGAATAACCACACCACATAGGCTCTGCCTTGCCTAAATACCAAACAGACTGCTGCAAATTTAACCTTGAAAGGTCAACAGACCCTAGTAGCCAGTAATTACATTTAATAAACAAAAAACCCAGCCTTTGCTGGGTTTTTTGTTGCCTATTTCTTTGGCAAATAAAAAAAGCCTGCACAAAGCAGGCTTTTTAAAATCGCTAACCTTTTAGGTTAGGCTGGCGTTAAGTCACTCTCGTAATCAAAACGTAGTTTTTTATCTTTAACCGATACTTTTACCGTACCGCCAGAAATTAGCTCACCAAACAGTATTTCGTTTGCTAATTGCTTTTTAAGGTCTTCTTGGATAACACGCGCCATAGGGCGTGCGCCCATTGCTTTGTCATAGCCTTTGTCAGCCAACCATTCACGTGCTTTAGAGGTAAGCTCAAGATTAACTGATTTCTTGTCTAGTTGCGCTTGAAGCTCCACAACAAATTTATCAACCACTTGTAAAATAACCTCTTTCTCGAGGTGATTAAACCAAATAATGTTATCTAAGCGGTTTCTAAATTCAGGTGAAAATACTTTGTTAATTTCACCCATTGCATCGTGTGTATGGTCTTGCTCACTAAAACCAATCGACTTACGTGTAGTTTCTTGTACGCCGGCATTGGTGGTCATCACCACGACTACGTTTCTAAAGTCAGCTTTTCGGCCGTTATTATCTGTTAGCGTACCGTGATCCATAACTTGTAATAAAATGTTGTAGATATCAGGATGGGCTTTTTCAATTTCATCCAGCAATACCACTGCATGTGGATTTTTTATAACCGCTTCTGTTAATAAGCCGCCTTGTTCAAAACCTACATAACCCGGAGGCGCACCGATTAAACGGCTCACCGCATGGCGCTCAACGTATTCAGACATATCAAAACGAATAAACTCAACACCCATGCATTTAGCTAATTGCTTGGTAACCTCTGTTTTACCGACCCCCGTTGGGCCTGCAAATAAAAACGAACCAACCGGTTTGTTCTCGTTTGCTAAACCTGAGCGCGATAAGCGAATAGCAGAAGTTAATGCATCAATTGATTGATCTTGTCCAAACACCAACATTTTTAAATTACGGTCTAAGTTTTTCAGCGTTTCTTTATCAGAAGACGACACATTTTGTGGTGGAATGCGCGCCATTTTAGACACAATCATCTCAATATCAGATACACCAATCGTTTTTTTACGCTTAGAGGTAGGTAACAAACGTTGGTTTGCGCCCGCTTCATCAATAACATCAATCGCTTTATCAGGCAGGTGACGTTCATTAATATACTTTGCGCTAAGCTCGGCTGCCGCCTTTAACGCTTTTTGCGTGTAACGAATACCATGGTGTGCTTCATAACGCTCTTTTAAGCCGTTAAGAATTTTAGTGGTATCTTCAACGCTAGGTTCAAGCACATCAATTTTTTGAAAGCGACGTACCAAGGCACGATCTTTCTCAAAAATGTTTTTGTACTCACCGTAAGTCGTTGAACCCATACAACGTAATTGCCCACTTGAAAGTAGCGGTTTAATTAAGTTTGAGGCATCCATTACCCCACCCGATGCAGCACCTGCACCGATAATGGTATGAATTTCATCTATAAATAAAATAGAGCCTGGTTTAGCTTGCAGCTCTTTTAATAAGCTTTTAAAGCGCTTCTCAAAATCGCCTCGGTATTTGGTACCGGCAAGTAACGCGCCCATATCTAAAGAGTAAACAACCGCATCTGCAATAACTTCAGGTACTTGTTCGTTAACAATTCGATACGCTAAACCCTCAGCAATAGCGGTTTTACCCACGCCAGCTTCACCAACCAGTAATGGGTTGTTCTTTTTACGACGACACAACACTTGCACTGTGCGTTCTACTTCGCTGTCGCGACCAACTAGAGGGTCAATGTTGCCCTCTTTGGCTTGTATGTTGAGATTAGTGGTGAAGCTGTCGAGCTTACTCGCTTCTTCACTGTCAACTTCTTGCACTTCTTCATGTATATCGTCAGTGTCATCGCCTAATTCGTCATCACCTTTAGCAATCCCATGAGAAATAAAATTAACAATATCAAGGCGAGAAATATCATTCTTTTTAAGTAAATAAACTGCCTGGCTTTCTTGCTCAGAAAAAATAGCCACCAGTACATTTACACCTGTCACTTCATTTTTTCCCGAAGATTGCACATGAAATACCGCGCGCTGTAATACACGCTGAAAACCAAGCGTTGGTTGAGTTTCGCGTTCTTCTTCTAAATCAGGAATAACCGGAGTGGTTTCATCAATAAATTCAAGTAACTCTGTTTTTAATCCAGAAATGTCAACACCACACGCATTAAGCGCTTCTCCAGCTGATGGATTATCGAGTAGAGCTAATAAAAGATGCTCTACGGTCATAAACTCATGACGACGTGTACGCGCTTCACGAAACGCGGTATTCAAAGTTAGTTCTAAGTCTTTATTTAGCATTGGCAACCCCTTACAGAGATAATAATTTTATACCGCACTTCAAGATGAAAGTTCACCTTTGTGGTATTTATTCCTGCTCACAACTACATAGCAGTGGATGCTCGTTATCCCTTGAGTAGCGGTTAACTTGCTCAGCCTTGGTATGTGCTACATCTGCGCTGTAAACACCACAAATGCCCTTACCTTGCTGATGTATTTGCAGCATCACATCAGTTGCTCTATCGCTATCCATATTAAAAAACGTCATCAAGATCTCAATTACAAAATCCATCGGCGTGTAATCATCGTTGTTTAACACAACTTTATATTTTCGCGGTGGCTGCAACTTTTGCTTTTCACTATCGCGAACGGTGTCGATAACACCAGAATCTTTCATACCACTCATAATTAAATATAGTCTTGTCTTTGTAACTCAAGCAAACTTGAATAAAAAAATAAATAAAATGTTAAAAAATAACCCAAAACACTTGACTGGTTGCTTAAATAAACTACAGTCAAATGGTGATTGATTAAACCTTAGTCAGTCTAGCAAACAATACAGTTTAGGATAACTAAATTAGTCAACTTATAGAAGGATGTAGAAGTATGGCTTGTGGTAAAGTCAAATGGTTCAACAACGCCAAAGGTTTTGGTTTCATCGTAGAAGACGGTTGCGAGAACGACATTTTTGCTCATTACTCCACTATTGTAATGGACGGATACAAGACGCTTAAAGCTGGTCAAGATGTTACCTTCGAATTACAACAGGGCCCTAAAGGTCTACACGCTACTAATATAGCCCCTAACGGCGATATTATAGAGTGATTGTAAATATGAGACTAAAGCGAGCGACCTGTTTAGATCCTCGCTTAATCCCCTAAAACCCCTAACCACTTACATATAAATTGCTTCATTGTTCGTTAATTCAACCCCACTCCTTGATTTTATTTTATCTACCCCAATAATTTCACTATTAGATGTTTAACTGCTGGCGTTTGGCGCGTAATCCTAGCCCTTTTTAGCCAAGCTTGTTACACTCTTTATCCTGTAAAACGTAATTACTTTAGCCTAATGGCTAGTTTAGATTTACATAAATTTTAGTTATAAAAGACACTAGTCCGTCAGGTGTGATTATTCTCACCTTGTTTAGGTTATACGAGTACCAACACCTAACAGACTACTCATTGCATATACTAATGCTTTATTTATAAGGTATTAAGCGATGATTTCTTTGCATTGTTGAATTTGGCCAATGCGGCCTACTATCTAGGAATGATGATGACATCAAAAATTATCTATACAAAAACGGACGAAGCTCCGGCACTAGCAACGTATTCGTTGTTACCTATTATCCAAGCGTACACAAATGCGGCAGGTGTTGAAGTTGAAACACGCGACATCTCACTCGCTGGTCGTGTTATTGCGAGCTTCCCGGATTACCTAACAGAAGAACAACGCATTGGTGATGCACTTGCAGAACTTGGCGAAATGGCAAAAACACCAGAAGCTAATATCATTAAATTACCGAACATCAGTGCCTCAGTTCCACAACTTCGCGCTGTAATTAAAGAGCTTCAAGAAAAAGGTTATGCACTTCCAGAATACCCTGTAGAACCTAAAAACGATGAAGAAAAAGCGATTCAAGCCGCCTATGACAAAATTAAAGGCAGTGCAGTAAACCCTGTACTTCGTGAAGGTAACTCTGACCGTCGCGCACCAAGTTCAGTAAAAGAATATGCACGTAATAACCCACATTCTATGGGTGCATGGAGCAAAGATTCACAGTCTTATGTTGCAAGCATGGAAGAAGGTGACTTCTTTGGTTCTGAGCAATCAGTAACTGTTGATGAAGCAACGGATGTACGTATTGAGCACGTAGCGGCTAATGGCGATATCACTGTACTTAAGCAAAGCACGCCATTACTTGCTGGTGAAGTAATTGATGCATCACGTATTAGCGCTGCAAAATTACAAGCATTCCTAGAAGCTGAAATTAATGCTGCTAAGGAAAAAGGCGTGTTATTTTCGCTTCACATGAAAGCAACCATGATGAAAGTATCTGATCCAATCATCTTTGGTCACGCTGTAAAAGTATTCTACAAAGACGTTTTTGCAAAACACGGTGCACTTTTTGAAGAGCTAGGTGTTGATGTAAACAACGGTTTAGGCGATGTGTACTCTAAAATTCAAACATTAGATGACGCTAAGCGCGAAGAAATTGAAGCAGATATTCAAGCTGTTTATGCTAACCGCCCTGCTATCGCAATGGTTGATTCTCATCGTGGCATTACAAACTTACACGTACCAAGTGATGTGATCATCGATGCCTCTATGCCTGCTGCAATTCGTTCAAGCGGTCAAATGTGGAATAAAGACGATAAATTACAAGACACAAGCTTTGTAATTCCAGATCGTTGTTACTCTGGCGTTTACCAAGCAACGATTGATTTTTGTAAAGAGCACGGTGCATTTGATCCTACGACTATGGGTAGCGTACCAAACGTTGGCCTTATGGCTCAAAAAGCAGAAGAGTACGGCTCACACGATAAAACATTTGAAGCAAAAGCTGACGGTACTATCCGTGTTGTAGACACAAACGGTAATACGTTACTTGAGCACAGTGTTGAGAAAGGCGATATCTGGCGCATGTGTCAGGTTAAAGATGCACCTATTCAAGATTGGGTTAAACTTGCAGTAAACCGCGCTCGCGCAACAGGTAATCCGGCTATTTTCTGGTTAGATGCAGAACGTGCACACGATGCTGAGCTAATCAAAAAAGTAAATAAATACCTGCCAGATCACGACACTGCTGGCCTAGATATTCAAATTTTATCGCCAATGGATGCGACGTTGTTCTCACTAGCACGCATCAAAGAAGGTAAAGACACAATTTCTGTAACGGGTAACGTGTTACGTGATTACTTAACAGATTTATTCCCAATTTTAGAATTGGGTACCAGTGCTAAAATGCTTTCAATTGTGCCACTAATGAATGGCGGTGGTTTATTTGAAACTGGTGCGGGTGGCTCTGCTCCTAAGCACGTTCAACAATTTGAGAAAGAAAACCACTTACGTTGGGATTCTTTAGGTGAATTCTTAGCACTTGCTGCTTCACTTGAGCACCTAAGCACAACAACAGGTAACAAAAAAGCACAAGTACTTGCAGATACGCTTGATAAAGCTACCGGCACATTTTTAGCTGAAAACAAGTCGCCTTCACGTAAAGTAAAAGAGATTGATAACCGTGGTTCTCATTTCTTCTTATCTTTATTCTGGGCACAAGAACTTGCTAAGCAAAATGATGACAGCGAGCTTAAAGCGCAGTTTACGCAAATTGCTAGCGACCTTGAAACTAACAAAGAGCAAATTGTTAGCGAGCTAAACGATGCACAGGGCCCAGCAATGGACATTGGCGGATACTTCCAGCCAAATGACGATGCAGCTTTTAAAGCAATGCGCCCAAGCACAACATTTAACGAGATTTTATCTAAACTGGTATAAATCCATAAAATGAATGAAAAGGCGCTCCAAAGAGCGCCTTTTTTTGTGCCTAATACCAATTCGCTTATTTAAGTGGTTTACTTTGCGGATTGGTATAAGTAAAAGGCATTCGTAAAAAAGGCCGCTAATGCGACCTTTAATATTCAACTAAACAAGTTTATTTAGTGTATGCACGTGGCATGTTTGATTCTGTTGTATAGCGCTCACGCAGTTTATCTTGGCGAGATTCAGTACTTACCTCAACCCCATTAATAAACATTTTATTTACGTGGCTGCTCAGCTCAAACGGGTCGTTACTCCACATTACAACATCAGCGGCTTTACCCACTTCTAAGCTACCCGCATTAATACCAAATACATCAGCCACATTTGAAGTCATCGCTTTTAATGCGCCTTGCTGGCTCATACCATAAGACACTGCATTACCGGCATCATAGCGGAGCTGGTAAACATTATGACTGGCATCGCCACCCACAGTTAAAAGTACTTTAACACCTGCTTTTTCTAGTATGCCGGCATTATTTAGGCTTGCATGTAATGAATCAAAACTGCCTGGTAAGTTATCCATTGCACTGATGATCACAGGAATACCCGCTTTTGCGATACGATCTTTAACTACAACGGCATCTTGCGCACCATTAAGAACAATATTTACCCCAAACTGCTGTTTCACTTTTATAAGTTCAACAATATCCGATGCACGCGACACACTAATTAGTAATGGCATATCGCCTTTTAGTACTTTAGCCATTATTTTATCTTCAGCACTTGGCTTAGCATCGTCTTTTTTGGCTTCTTTGCTTGCTTTAGTTTGATGCTCATCTAACTTATTGATCAGTGTTTGCAATGTAAATGCACGAGAGCCTTTGCTTCGTTCACCCAAATGAACCACTAGTGCTGCTTGCTTTTTATTTACGCTTTCAAAGCTGCCGCTTAAATCGACAACACTTGCTAGGCCTGCAAAAATGCTGTCACCGCCGTACGGGGTGATCAAATCGCGAGTAACACCGCCTTTACGTGCATAAGGGATTAGGCTTGAACGAGGGTTAAATGCCAAGCTTGCATCAAAATCAATACCTGCTTTTTCTTCTCCCGCATCGCGAGAGCCCGCAACCGCACCTACTTCAACTAAACCAAGTTGATTTACAGTGGCAATAAAACCAGGGGTCACGATTTGACCTTTGGCATCAATAATTTTATCTGCTTTAACATCGCTAGGATTAATTGCAGTGATTTTGCCATCATTCATTACAATGCTGGCAGACTCTAATACGCCTTGATCTGAGGATGTATGCAGTGTTGCGTTAATTATAGCAAGAGATTGAGCGCTCACCGCACCCGATGCTAGTAACCCTGCAGCAACCAGAGAAAGCGAAAACGAACGTGATAATTTTTTCATTCTGGGTGCTCCTTATTGTTGACCTAACATAAAATCACTTTGTGCTTGGAATGCGCTATCGTTTCTATCGTAAACTTTTGCGCCATCAACAAACACTTGCTCTGCTTTTGCGTAAACGCTAAATGGGCTTTGATTCCAAATAACCACATCAGCTTGTTTACCCGCTTCAAGTGAGCCTGTTTTATCTTCAATGCCGAGTGATTTAGCGGCATTAGCCGTGATCCACTTAATTGCATGCTGCTCAGAAATATCAAAACCATTTTGGTTTGCACTGTACATTACTTTTGCGGCTTCTTGATTTAAGCGCTGAATGGTCGTGTCTGAGTCTGAATGCACAACGGCACATGAGTTTTTAACTGCATCAACAATCGCTACGTTCTCTTGTACCATATCGTAGGCTTCCATTTTAAAGCCCCACCAGTCTGGCCAAAGTGCTGCACACGAGCCATTTTCAGCCAGTAAATCTGCGATTTTATAGGCTTCAATACCGTGATGGAATGTACCCGCATGGTAATTAAACTCTTTAGAAAGGTCGATCATCATCGCCATTTCTTCAGCTTTATAACAGTGATTGTGAATACGAACCTCACCTTCTAAAACACCACGTAGGGTATCGTATTTAATATCGCGGTGTGGAGCTTCTGGGTTTTTACCCGCAGCGTAATCAGCATCGTATTTGTCCCAAGCACGCTTGTACTCTTGCGCCCCAATCCAAGCTGTGCGATAGCCTGCCATATTACCCATACGTGTCATCGGTAATTCACCTTTACGGCCATAAACGCGTTTAGGGTTTTCACCACACGCCATTTTTAAACCGTATGGTGCATCAGGAAACTTCATCCCTTGCATGGTGTGAGCCGGTACATTTTTAAGGGTAACGCCACGTCCACCAAATAAATTAGCTGAACCTGGTAAAATTTGTAACGAGGTAATACCGCCTTCACGTGCGCGATTAAAGCCTGGATCTTGTGGCCAAATTGAATGCTCAACCCATACTTCTGCTGTATTTGGGCTAGTCATTTCGTTGCCATCTTGGTGAGACTCAACCGACGGATTTGGATAAGCACCTAAATGAGAGTGAACATCAATAATACCTGGCGTTACCCATTTGCCTTGCGCATCTATAGTGGTGTCTGCGTTAGCGGTTAAATCTTTACCAACTTGCTGTACTTTACCATCAACAAGTAATACATCGGCTTCATCTAAACGCTCACCCGTGCCTGTTAATACAGTGGCATTGGTAATTAATGTGCTTGATGTAGCAACGGGTTGATAAGTACTTGGGTATGGGTTTTTATTAATGGTTACTTTTGCATCTTGCGGGCCGCTTTCTTGGCAACCAACAAGAGCCGCTGCTAAACTAACAGCTAACAATGAGGGAGCAAATTTTTGCATGTTTTTAGGTTCTCCTGTTTTTTTACTACTTTAGCGAAAGCAAACGTATAAAGCTAAAAAAACAGGTGAAAAGGCGGTTATTTAAGGTGAGTTTCTGTAATTATTTTTTTATATAATTGTTATAAAGCTTATCCAGTGCCCCTTCTGTGGTGAGCGATGGATCTTTACTAATAAAGTGTTTAACCGTTCGGGTTACAAAATCCGAATTTTGCTTATGTAATTTTGAAAAATCTTTAATTAATGTATTACCATCTTTTGCGGCGGTGACTTTATCATGACGATGCCTGTATTGGCTCAATGCCTTATTAAAATCGCCTTGATAATCCTCGACTAAAATTTTATAAAAATCACTTTTTTGTACTTTTAATACAGTAATGCAATAGTTAAGCGCTTCTTTGAAGTCGGTAAATACGGTGCCTTCTACATCAAACTCTTTGGTTTTTTCGCGCACCGTAACGCGCGCTTCTTCAGTGGCATAACTAAACCCTGTAAAGGCGAGTCGCTCAGCCGCTTCTTTACCGAGTTTCATGCCTGCTTTAATGCTGTGCGCAAATTCATCGCTCATGTCGCCAAGCTCGCTTTCTTCCCACATGTTGTACACACGTAAGGGCTTTGCGTATTTATTTGATAGTTTCTTTTTAAGCTTACTAAAACGCTCATCAATGGTCATTAAGCGTTCATTATGAAGTAATGCATGGCATTCATAACAAGCCGCAATAGCAACAAAATCTGCTTCTTCGCCTAAATCAATAATACTTTGTAGCATGTGTAATGGCGGGCAATGATCGCGCTCTGTTGCCTCACAGCCGCAATAAAAACATTGGTTAAAATGCTGTTGCTCACATGCATAAGCTTGCTGGTAGTAACTGGCTAACGTTTTATTCACAATTGCGCTCCAAAAATATAAAATGCCACAAATTTAGGGCGCGATAATAACAGTCTGAAAAAATATTTCAGTATGAAAACGCTAAAGTGTGTCAAAAATAAATTACTTAACCTGAACTCTGGTTAAGAGATTTACTAACATATTGAATTATATTAATAACTTGGTTTGTTTTCCCCAGCTAGAAATTTACAGTGAAAACAAGGCGAATTTTCGTGTCAATAGCGGGCCTATTGCAAGTAAATTCAACGCAGTTAGCGCTGAAAATAGCTGCTTGAGATAGATTCATTATTCATAGTTCAGGTTACTTATGAACAACTTTTCATACACCTACAAAATTGCATAATTTATATACACATCTTATTACAGCTTGCCCCATTTAGTTAACAAGATTTCGGCTACATTAAGCAATACTTGAGTTGCACATAAACAAAGATGCAACTACTATGATTTCTTTCAAAGCAACTCTATATTCAACTGTATTATTGGGCGCAGCAACATTAACAGCGCCTCTAATGGCAACCACTTTTGTTGCCACTGATTCATCACCCGGTACACAAGTTTGCATGGCCGTTGCATCTAACAAACAACTGACACTGCACAAAACAATTAAAGAGCTCCATACCAACAAGCATGTAATTGGCAAAAAATTACGCTGCAATGATTTATCAATGAATGATTTTGTAGCGCTTTATGATTTAGACAAATCTGCACGCTTTTTCAATATTGAGGCTACCACCAGCACATCAATAAGGGATTTGGCAAAGGTAAATAAACTGATGGTGGTTATTATGGCGGCATCTAAATAACCTAAATTATGACTAGGAAATCGGTTTTAATACGTTCAATTTACGCGAATCAAACACGTTAAGCAGGGCTTAGTACCTGCTTAACGTGTATTTATTATTAAATAAGCGCTGCCAACAAACCAAACAAGCCACCAAATACCCCACCCCATACAACGAGCCAGCCTAAGTGTTCGCGGATCATAGTTTGAATTATTTCTTTTACCATTTTAGGGGTGAGTTCATCTAAGCGTTCATCCACTAATTTGAGTACTGTATTATGTAAATTTTCCGCGTTATTGCCTTGAGTAAGCATATCGCTTAGTAGCATTTTAAAATCGTCGGTGCCGCTTATTTGCACCAGTGATAATTGCATTTTTTCGATAAATTTTTCTCGCATTGGCTCTACCGCTTCTGTACCGCCAAACATTGCCAGCATGCTGCCAAATTGTGATTGCTCTATCACCACTAACAAATTATCGAAAGCGGGATTTAAATCTACTTTATAAATTACCGATTCAAAATCAATCGTTGGCTGCGCCTTGCTTAGAAGCTTGTCTATTTTATGCTCAGAAAAGAACTCAGTGAGGATTAAATTTCTTATAGCTACTTTAAAGCTTTCAAACTTGAGCGCAATCACCCCCGATCCATATAAAAACGGGACTTTTTCAAATAGCATATGAATAGCGAGTAAGTTTGTAACCGCACCAGAGAGTGCAAATAAGCCCACCGAAAGTACAATGGCTTGATCAAATACAAAACCAATAACAACACAACACGCTGCCAATAAGTTAGTGATAAAACTTTTATTCATTTTTATTCCATTTCAGTGATTTGTATCAGAAATTGATAGTCTTAATTTTACACCGATTAATTTGTTTATTTAATCCCTTTTTGCCATAGTTTATTTATAGGTTTAAAAGGTGAGCAATTGTTATGTGGAAAACAATCAATCAACAGATCAGCCAAGCTATCCATTACGATTTTAAACACACCCATAAACGTCAGTTGCAAAACACATCAACCGATAAGCTTTTCCATATAAGTGATGGCAAGCACAATTATTTAGTTAAAATTGCGCAAAAGAATGAGCTCGATCGCTTTGAAGCACAAGCACAGGGCTTAAAACAACTCACTCAAAACAGTATATTTATGGTGCCCGACTGTATTACAACTGGCGCCAATATAGAATATGCGTTTATTGTATTAGAGTGGCTTACACTTGATGACCTTCCCCACACGCATTGGTCAACGATGGGTGAACACCTTGCCATGTTACATCAAAAACACGAGCAAGCGATGTTTGGTTTTGATACAGACAATTATTTAAGCTCTACGCCTCAACCAAATCAATGGCATAAAAAATGGGATGTATTTTTTGCAGAAGAACGTATTGGTTGGCAATTACAGCTATTAGCTGAAAAAGACATTGTGCTGGCAGACCCCGAACAACTGATAAATTTAGTAAAAGAGCAACTGCATAATCATCATGTTTTGCCCTCGTTATTACATGGCGACTTTTGGCGCGGAAACATGGGATTTGTAAATAATATTCCGACCCTATTTGACCCTGCCTGCTATTACGGTGATCGGGAGGTCGATATTGCTATGAGTGAACTTTTTGCCCCATTACCCGATGAATTTTATAACGCCTATGATCACCATTATCCACTCTCTCAGAACTACCAACATCGCAAGCTTGTTTATCAGCTTTACCCTATTTTAAACCATGCCAATATTTATGCAGGCCATTACTTAAATCAGGCTAAAGAACACGTTGAAAAACTACTAAACTTAAATAAATGAGTAAACAAAAAATAAGCACTATACTTATACTTGAACTCTAAAAAATAAATCTATTCGAGCGTTATTTTTAACGCTAATTGCATTAAATTTACTTGTAATAAGTCACTGTTGATAGCTCAATATGAGTAAATCATTTAGTCAGAGTTCAAGCTACTTAGTGTTAAGCCATTATGTGCTATCTAGGTAAAATAACTTAATTTTTAAGGGGGTGTTATGAAAGACTTTTTATCACAACGTATCGCCTGTCCACATTGTGGACACCATATTCATTTAGACCTTGATGCCAGTATGGGCGATCAAGACTACTATGAAGAATGCAGTGCTTGCTGTAATCTAATTCATTTAAATATGCATATAGACTATGCACGTAATAAGTTAGAGTTACACGTGGACAGCGATGACGAACAAATATTTTAGCTATGTTGGCGCATGTAGTTTTCGACGGTGTTTATAATAGTGTATGTTTGCTGATCAACTTCTATATTAAATTCATCACCTACAACAGCTGCACCTAAATTAGTAATATCGAGTGTTTCTGGTATTAAGTGTAACCAAAAGCCATGCTCATCAATATTACCAACCGTTAAACTGGCGCCATTAATAGATACAAACCCTTTGTATAACAGATATTTTTGCCATTTTTTTGGAAGGCTAAGCTGCATTTTATAGTTATTTTCTAGTTTAACTATTTGCACTATTTTGGCAGTACAATGAATGTGACCAGAGACTATGTGCCCACCCAGCTCAGTACCAAACGACACAGAACGCTCGTAATTGACTAAACTACCCAATTCCAGTTGTCCAAGGTTAGTAAGCTGCAAAGTTTCGTCAATAACATCAAAATGCACTTGAGCCACTACATCTTGATTACTAAGCTCTACTTTAACTACCGTTAAGCAGCAACCATTTATAGCGATGCTAGCACCTAAGTCTAAATGCTTTACGTATTGCTCATTAACAGAAACGACTAAACGTAATACACCCTGCGTATGGGTTCTAGAGACTACTGTTGCTTGAGTTTGAATAATACCGGTAAACATAAAAATCGCTTCTCTTTCTAACAAAGTGCTAGTTTAACGTATCAATCGCTAAAATAATTCACTTAATAGCACTTTTATTCGCAACAAAAGTAAGCTTATGCAGCAATTTAATAGATTCGCTGATTGTCTACATAGATAGAGCAATCACAATAGACTACAATGCGCCCATGTTTTTCTGAATAGCTGATTTTTATGACTTTTTGTAGTTGGGAAGCTAAACGTTTACTTTCCCTCGCCTTTCCCGTTTTTTTAGCACAAGTGACCTTAGTATTAATGTCAGTGGTTGATACCATTATGGCCGGACAAGTGAGTCCAACCGATCTCGCTGCCCTCTCAATTGCTACAGGAATATGGAACCCAATTTTATTAGCAATACAAGGTATTTTATTAGCCCTAACGGGAGTTATTGCTCAATTTGCGGGTGCTAAAGACCGCAACGGCATTAGCCATTATTTTCAGCAAGCGCTTTATTTAACGCTCCTTTTGAGTATTGCAGGTTTTTGTGCTGCCCAGCTTGCCAACACCGTTATTTTACAGCTTGATACTAGCCCGGCGATTGCGGGACTTGCTTTTGACTACATTCATTTTGTTAAATGGGGTGTATTTGGTTTTTTAATTTTTACCGTGTATAGAAATATGACTGAAGGCATGGGGATGACCAAGCCTGCGTTTTATATCAGCCTACTCGGACTTGCGGTAAATATCCCACTCAATTATATTTTTATTAAGGGCTTATTTGGTCTACCCGCATTTGGGGGCGCTGGCTGTGGTATTGCCACCGCACTGGTATTTACTGTAATGGCTATTGCGCAAGTTACTTATTGCCAGCTGAGTAAAAAAATAGATGCCAAAGGCTTATTAACTGGCTTTGAAAAACCCAATTTTAAAACCATTGGTATTATTACCAAACTCGGTATTCCTATTTCACTCGCTACTTTTTTTGAAGTGACCTTGTTTGCCTGTATTCCTCTGTTTATTGCGCATTTGGGTGCGGTGGCTGTGTCTGGCCATCAAATTGCAGCCAGTGTGACTGCACTGTTATTTATGATGCCTCTGAGCCTCTCAATTGCCATTAGCATACGAATTGGTAATTTATTTGGGCAAAATCATTTAGATCAATTAAAAGTAGCAGTATCAACAAGTTATATTATGGCGGCTATGGTTGCGTTGTTTATCGCTTTTATTACATTTATAGGGCGTGATGTGATCAGCCAATTATATAGCGATAGCCCTGCGGTACTTGCGCTTGCTTCATCAATTATGATTTTAGCCTGTATTTACCAACTTCCTGATGCATTACAAGTAGCTGCAAACGGTATTTTACGTGGTTTAAAACACACAGCGCCGATTTCGTATATTACTTTTATTTCTTATTGGTTAATCGGCTTTAGTTTAGGCTACGTATTAGCAAGAACAGACATGATAGTGCCAGCAATGGGCCCGCATGGTTTTTGGATAGGCATTATCGTTGGCTTATCAGTTGCAGCTATACTACTGATGCTGACCGTTCATAGGCGATTTAAACGTGAACCATTTATTCTCACTTAAACAATCAATCTATACCAAACTGCCGCTTAATTGGTTATTGGCGGCATGTTGTATGGTGCTTTTGGGCTGCTCAGAGCAGCCCAGTGAGGCAAATAAAACCTATTTGTCTCGCTTGAGTAATACCTTACAAACGCCTGAGCCACACACAAAGCCACTGCAACAATTAGCCTTAGTAGAGCCAGTTGAAGCGTTGCAACCTGCCATTAAAATTGGCATAACTGAACTAGCTGGTATTAGCCAATGTAAACTTAACGTTCTGATAAGCGAGCATAATAATCAATTAGGCAAAATAGCCACCGCTGCTAGCCAATTGAAGTACCAAATAGATTTTATTCAAAGCGCGCAAAACTGTTTAAACACCTTAGATAAACAAAGCAACGTTCACAGTAAAATTGCAGCGGCAAAAACCCAAAAACAAACTCAACTCGCTCATTATTTTAATAATGTTTTATATAGTGAACCTGAACTGAGCAGCACTTGGCAGCTAACTGGCCAAGAACTCAGCACCCAACCAGCTGGGTTTAGCGACACAGTTGAGGCACTTAAAAAGCTAACTACCATAAAACACCAAATAGAAACGAAAAAGAGTATGGCAATAAACAGCGATGATATTTTGTCAGCGCTTGAACCGCTCAACAGATACAAATTTGACCAACAGCTTATTCAAGCTGCGCGAGAACAAATTAGCTTAAATTATGCGGCAACCCAGTTTGTAAATACTTTAACGTTTGAAGATATATGCCCAAAGGGTAAAAACAAGCAGCAGGCTAAAATTGTCAGTAATATATTTAATAAATATTATTTAAAACAAATACAGCCTTATCAAGCACAGCTGAGCGGGTATTTAGAAACATTGCAGCCGCTTTATATGCAGCTGTGGTTTAATCAAGCAGTGAGTAGTGAAGCGGTAAATGCCCTACTTGACCCAAATTCTAACAACTTACTCTCTCAGCTAAAAGCGTCAGCAAAAGAGCATGTTATCTGGTGGCAAAAATTTTATAAAACGTGCGAAATCAGTCCAATATGAATAAAAAAACGGCAAATAAACTTAAAAACCATAAACATGCTTGATTCACCACTCATCACGCTATATATTAGCGACCGTTGTTAAGCAATTAACAATTCTTAAATACAGAAGTACGACTGTAGCTCAGTTGGTTAGAGCACTACCTTGACATGGTAGGGGTCGGTG
>NZ_JASDDE010000025.1:0-53158 GCF_030407565.1 Pseudoalteromonas sp. APC 3694 | reverse complement strand
ATTTTATTTATATTTTTTTACATAAAAAACAAATAATTATAATAGTGGCACAAAATCAGCTTATAAGTATTCAACGTATCTAAGCAGCAATAATAAAACCCAATAGTTGGAGGACACATGTCACAATCGGTTTTAGATTTTATTAAAGAAAATGACGTTAAGTTCATTGATTTACGCTTTACTGACACAAAAGGTAAAGAGCAACATGTTTCTATTCCTCATCATCAAGTTGATGAAGACTTTTTTGAAGATGGAAAGATGTTTGACGGTTCTTCAATTGCTGGCTGGAAAGGCATCAACGAATCAGACATGGTGCTATTACCCGATGCAGATTCAATTAAACTTGACCCTTTCACAGAAGAAACAACGCTCATCGTTCGTTGTGACGTGGTTGAACCTTCTACATTACAAGGTTACGAACGCGACCCTCGCTCAGTTGCTAAGCGCGCTGAAGAGTACATGCGCTCTACGGGTATTGCTGACACCGTTTTATTTGGCCCAGAACCAGAGTTTTTCGTATTTGACGACGTTAAATACAAATCTGACATGTCAGGTTCAATGTACAAAATTGATTCTAAGCAAGCAGCTTGGAACTCAGATAAAGAATATGCAGATGGCAACACAGGCCATCGCCCAGGTGTTAAAGGCGGTTACTTCCCAGTTGCACCTGTTGATGATTTCCAAGATTGGCGTTCTGCAACGTGCCTAGTTTTAGAAGAAATGGGTCAAGTTGTTGAAGCGCATCACCACGAAGTGGCGACTGCCGGTCAAAACGAAATTGCAACGCGCTTTAACACTATGGTGTTAAAAGCCGATGAAATCCAAGAAATGAAATATGTTATCCACAACATGGCTCACCTTTACGGTAAAACGGCAACGTTTATGCCTAAGCCGGTTGTTGGTGATAACGGTTCTGGTATGCACTGTCACCAGTCTTTAGCAAAAGATGGCGTAAACTTATTCGCAGGTGATAAATACGGCGGCCTTTCTGAAGACGCACTTTACTATATTGGCGGGATTATCAAACATGCTAAAGCGATCAACGCATTTGCTAACGCATCAACTAACTCGTACAAACGTTTAGTACCGGGTTTTGAAGCACCGGTCATGCTTGCATACTCTGCACGTAACCGTTCAGCGTCAATTCGTATTCCAGTGGTTCCATCTGCAAAAGGTCGTCGTATTGAAGTACGCTTCCCAGATCCAACTGCTAACCCATATCTTGCATTCTCAGCAATGCTTATGGCTGGCCTTGACGGAATTAAAAACAAAATTCACCCTGGCGATGCTATGGATAAGGATTTATACGACTTACCAGCTGAAGAAGCAGCAGAAATTCCAACAGTGGCAGCCTCATTAGATGAAGCACTAGCGGCATTAGATTCAGACCGTGAATTCTTAAACCAAGGTGGTGTATTCACCAATGACTTAATCGATGCTTACATCGCACTTAAGTCAAAAGAAGTTGAAAAACTTAACATGACAACTCACCCAGTTGAGTTTGAAATGTACTACAGCTGTTAATTTATTAACCGATAAATAATGTGTGTTTTAAGCCCGCTTTGCGGGCTTTTTTTATGGTAAATTTAACGGTTCTACACTAAAGTGAAGTTAGTTTAAACAATGCAGGATAGCTGGATGGTAGGTAAGATTTTGTTGCTATTAATAGCTTTAATGTTAAGCCTTAATAGCCATGCGAGCGATAAAAAAATTTACGCATGGAAAGACAAAAATGGGGTGCTGGTTTTTTCAGATACTCCTCAGCCTGGCGCTAAAGAGGTTAAACTCACGAGCCAACACTTAAACATGCCTGCAACTAATACTGACATACTTGATACTTCACCAACTAAAACAGCAGTAAAGTTTAGTATTAGTATTTCATCGCCAGAGCCCAACCAAACTATAAGAGAAAACACCGGCTCTGTGTATGTCTCTACCCGTATTGCCCCTCGATTTGAAGCTGGATTTACCATTGGTTTATTTTTAAATGGCGTTGCCATTGGTGAACCTAGCGACACCACTACGCTGGCGTTAAGAGATGTAGAGCGCGGGCAACACACACTGCAAGTTAAACTTTATAATAAACAAAATCAGGTAATTGCAACCAGTCCTGAAAGTGTATTTTTTATGCACCGTAAAGGCCTTAACATAGGTCGATAATTACAATTAAGTACGCGTGTTTAGCGTATATTTTCTAAAAACCTTGCCTACCTTCCCAGGCGCACTAAAATGGTGCAATGATGATTAATAAAACACATTTTAGCCCAGAGCTACTGAATATAATTTGGCAAAACCAAACCACCGCCCTGATGTTACTCAATGAAAGCTTTAAGCTTATTTACGCTAACACCAGTGCCAGTGAATTACTTGGCTTAGGCGAAAAACGTTTGCTAGGACAAGCATTCGACGATTTATTTAACTACCATTCTATCGACTTAAAACGCATTGCACAGTACTCGTTAGTTGATGGTGTAGACTGCCACCAGCACAGAGCTGACGTGGTGTTTATCGATTCTCGCCATGCAAAATTAGCGGTAAGTACTCGGCGAATAAAACATAACGACACCTATTATATTTTATTTGAATGTCGACAAACCGATGACGAAATAAAGCACGACCAAGTCTCAAATCAAATGCATCAATACCAAGCTGCACGTAACTTAATTCGCGGTTTAGCCCATGAAATTAAAAACCCGCTGGGTGGAATTCGCGGGGCGGCGCAATTATTGCAGTATGAGGGTGATCAACAAGAAAGAGATCAATGTGCAGAACTGATAATTGAACAAGCCGATCGGTTGCGTGAATTAGTTGATAAACTCCTTGGGCCTAACCAACTACCGCAAAAATCGTATGGCAATATACATCAAACATTAGAGTCGGTTGTTAAACTCAGTACGTTAGATAACAACCGCAATATTCGGTTAGTTAAAGACTACGACCCGAGTATTCCTGATGTTTATATTGATCAGAGCAAGGTTCAACAAGTGGTGCTAAACATTGTGCGTAATGCACAACAGGCATTGGTAGATGGTGGCGAAATAAAAATAAAAACACGGATTAATTATCAGCATCGTCGTCCGGGAAAAGCCCCTAAAAAGGCATTGCTTATTCAAGTAATGGATAACGGCCCAGGTATTGATGCTAATTTACGCGACACCTTATTTTACCCTATGACCACTAATAAAGAAGGTGGCTCGGGACTTGGATTATCTATAGCGCAAACCTTGATTGATCAACATGATGGCTATATCGAATGCGATAGTTGGCCAGGACATACTGAATTTAATATTTATCTGCCATTTACAGATTAATACTTTGGAGTTTTCATGAAAACAGCTTGGCTTGTAGATGATGATGCCTCAATTCGCTTTGTACTAGAAAAAGCACTGACTCGCGCAGGGTTTGAAGTAGAGAGCTTTGCAGATGCACAAAACGTACTTAACGCGCTAAAATTTAGTCAACCCAGTGTGTTAATTTCAGATGTAAGAATGCCGGGGATGGACGGGATGGCGTTACTTGAGCTAATAGCTGAGCAAACCCCTGGCCTACCCGTTATTATTATGACTGCACACTCTGATTTAGACTCAGCGGTAAATGCTTTTCAAAAAGGTGCGTTTGAGTACTTAGCTAAACCGTTTGATTTAAATGAAGCCGTTGCGCTAGTGGAAAGCGCCTATCGTGCTAATTCGACCAAAAAAACCAAACGAAAAAGCGCGCCACCCAAAAGCGCTCATATTATTGGCGAAGCCCCTGCTATGCAGGAAGTGTTTCGTGCTATAGGTAAGCTGTCAGCATCCAGTATGAGCGTACTCATCAATGGTGAATCAGGTACCGGTAAAGAGTTGGTTGCCAGCGCCTTGCACAATCACAGCCCGCGCAAAGAAAACCAATTTATTGCTCTTAATATGGCCGCTATTCCTAAAGAGTTAGTTGAGTCTGAATTATTTGGCCATGAAAAAGGCGCTTTTACGGGGGCCGATAGCGTGCGTAAAGGGCGCTTTGAACAAGCCAATGGTGGTACCTTATTTTTGGATGAAATAGGTGATATGCCACTTGATGTACAAACCCGCTTGTTACGCGTATTAGCCGATGGCGAGTTTTACCGCGTTGGCGGCCATCAAAGTATAAAAGTGGATGTGCGCATCATTGCTGCCACTCACCAAAATTTAGAAGAGCTGGTAAAACAAGGTAAGTTTAGAGATGACTTATTTCATCGTTTAAACGTGGTTCGCTTACGCTTGCCGGCTCTACGCGAGCGTCCCGAAGACATAGAACGCTTAGCACTACACTTTTTACATAAAAGTGCAAAAGACCTGCAAGTAGATAGTAAAGTACTTAGCCCTAAAGCGATTAAACAACTGTGTTTATTTAATTGGCCAGGAAATGTTCGCCAGCTTGAAAACACCTGTCGATGGTTAACCGTAATGGCACCTGGGGAGCTGATTGGTGAGCAAGATTTACCCCCTGAAATTATTGATAATGCCGCCGCAACTCAAGAAGGCGATTGGCTAGATTCATTTCAGCAATGGCTTAATCAAGAGTTTAAACAAGGTAAAGAAAATATTTGGCCGGATATTCAAGCCCAGCTGGAAACCCGCTTAATAAAAACAGCACTCGCTAATTGTTCAGGCCATAAGCAAGAAGCCGCGGTAAAAATTGGTTGGGGTCGCAATACGTTGACCCGTAAATTAAAAGAGCGCAATATTAGCTGATATTTTATAAGGCTAGCGCCCTAGGTTATTGATGAAGTTAATTGAAAACATCCCTTTGTTTAAGCAAATGGAAATTATAAATCGCTTAGAATTCTTTAAAGAGTTCACGCTTAATGAACGTCAAATTCTTTTAGAGTCGTTTGGATTATTATACTTAGTAAGTAAAAATCAGTTTTTATTTAAAGAGTTTGATAATGACAAGCGACTTTTTATTGTCCTCAGTGGCTCTTTGATGGTGTTTAAGCATAGTCACCTACTGGAACTGGGTAGTATAGAGCCTGGTGAATTTATTGGTGAAGGCGCGTTTATTAATAACCGAGAGCGCAGCATTAATGCACGCGCCAAAGAAAATGCCATCGTACTGGCTATTACTGCCGATGCCCTTACCCGCCTACCTAATGTTATACGCGAAAAAATTAAAGACCGTATTATTGAAGGAATGAGCCTGCGCATAGCTAAACTAAGCGAACATATAGAAACCCACGGTTAAATCAGTCCATATAAACAATTTGTAGTGAGCAATCAAGCCAACCTGGGGTGTTAACGCTTGCGGTATATGTGTAGGTATCTGACGGCTTGGCGCCAAAGGGGGTATTTACAAGCGGCTGCGAATGACTGTATGTTTGCGAATAGTCTTTAAAATAAACAACAACATAACCATATAAATATTCCCAGTTTAGCCTCACGATTGCGCCACTTGGTAATGTAAACTCAACAGCTTCATTTGCAAATTTGACTGCTAAATCATTGTATTTATCTTCGCTGCAATGAGTTGTTCTCAGCTGTTTAGGCATAACAAAATTTCTATTGGCATCAGCATTTTTTAAATAAAAGCCTATATTGCCATCACCATAAAAATGATTTGAACGACTTGTATAATTAACTTGTGGCGCGTACCCTAACTCTTGCATTATAGCTGCAAGTTGCTCCGTCTCTTTGGGGTAAATTTTATCGCTTGAGAGTAGTAATGTGGCCTCACCAAAATCTGATGGGATTGCTAGTTCTACATATTCATAGGGGAGAGTTTGTGCATTTAGTGCAGCATCTAGCTGGTTGCGCTGTTCACCTTGCAAGTTTTCAATAAAAACATAAACAGTAGGTCGCTGGCACGCAGCTAATAAAAACACCAATACACATATTAAAATTCCATTTTTCATTATCACCCCAATAGATTACAAGTGTAGTCTATAAGGGTGATTTAAAATGGCAATTTAATTTATTTGGTTATTTAACCATGCATCAACACTCTGGCGATTATAAAGTACTTCATTAAATAAACGATGTCGTTCAAATACCAGCTCGCTTTGTTTGGTTTTAAGCCCGCTGACTAACTGACTATGGGTGTCATTAAACTTGGAGATAACTGAAAAACCACGTTCAGTGTCTTCTTGTACCTGCTGAGCCAAATGCTTTCTAACATCATCAGCAGTTAACATATCTGAATTATCTAAGCCCATTAGCTCTTTTTTCATCGCTAATCTTATGCCCATGTTTTACTCCACTGTTTATATTCAATCTCTTTTTACGACAGATATTGGCAACAAGCGCGCCAATGTGTAATTTTTTTCACGCGAAGTGTAGTCTTGAATTACTTCAGTTTTTTTAAAGACAAATGAAAGAGGTAAAAAGTTTCATAAAAATGCACAATCATCGCATCTAACAAACGCACTTTGGTGCAAAATAACCAGCTAGCCTTTATACTACAGCTAATGCCACCCCCACAGAGAAACATGATGAACGAAGAATATATAGAAATTGAATTAGAAGAAGAGCCTATAGAGCTTTGTAAATTATTAAAAGTATTAGATCTAGTTGAAGGTGGTGGCCAAGCAAAAAATCTAATTAGCGGTGGCTATGTAGGTGTTAACCATGAAATTTGTACAATTAAACGGAAAAAATTATACAGTGGCGATGTTCTTACATTTGATGGTGAGTTGTTCCAACTGACGCTAAGTGAAGATGCCACTCCTGCAGAGCGTCCTGTTATTGATGAAACAGTTACAGCAGAAAAAGCCGCGCCCGTAGCAACAACAGAGCCAGCTAAAAATAAGCGCAAACGTACTAAAAAACCTAAAGTGGATGAAAAAACGGGTCGTCGTCCTATTTCGTTTGGCTAACATTCGCTTACGTCATATGTGTTATTAAAAGCCAGTTTGCATCACTGGCTTTTTTATTCTTTAATAGAATATCAATAATAAAAAATCGATGCTTACATGTCAGAAAACACTGCAAACCGCTGGATAAAACCCGTACTCATCACCGCCCTATTATGGAATATATTAGGTGTTTTTGCATTTATCATGCAGCTATTATTAACACCCGAAATGGTAAGTAAACTCCCACAAGAACAACAACTTGCTTATAACAGCCAACCTCTATGGGCTACTTTAGCGTTTGCTATTGCAGTATTTGGCGGCGCATTAGGGTGCGTACTTTTATTATTCAAAAAGTCACTAGCCACATTAACATTAATAATCTCTTTGGCAGCGGTTTTAGCTCAGCAATACTATAATTTTATGATTATTAATAGCATCCGCTTGTTTGGCGTTAGCGCTATTTTTATGCCTATTGCAGTGACCTTAATTGCGATTGCATTGGTGTATTTAAGTTTCCACTTAAAACAACAGGACTACTTTAAATAACACTTTTTTGACTTTAGTTTTGTGGCCAATTATTACTCAGAGCATCCCTTGAATTTTAACTTTTGGCCTTCATCTCTATTTATATAACAGTCAAAAAAATTACACTGCATGGTATTTTTTTATCATGGTACACAGTTTGCAAACTACTACAGAGGTCACTTTTTCAAGAATATCAATCTAATTTATTGAAGGGACAAATAATGAAAAATAGTTTCGACACCCAACAACAGCTTACTATCAATGGCGAGCAATACCATATTAACTCGCTCATGGGACTTGGCGATAAAGCCAAACGCCTGCCTTTTTCGTTAAAAATATTACTAGAAAATTTATTGCGTAATGAAGATGGTGTGAATATTAAAGAGCAAGATATTCAGGCACTACTAGATTGGGATCCAAAGGCTAAGCCCTCGGCCGAAGTAGCCTTCACCCCTGCCCGCGTAGTAATGCAAGATTTTACCGGTGTCCCTGCTATTGTTGACTTAGCCGCCATGCGTGATGCGATGGAAAAGCTTGGTGGCGATCCTGCAAAAATAAATCCGCTTTCTCCGGCTGAACTGGTGATAGATCACTCAGTACAAGTGGATGGTTACGGTAAAGATGGCTCATTCGACTTAAATTCAAAACTAGAATATGAACGTAATAAAGAGCGCTACGAGTTTTTACGTTGGGGTCAAACCGCATTTGATAATTTAAAAGTGGTGCCACCAGCCACAGGTATTGTCCATCAAGTAAATTTAGAATACTTAGCACGTGTAGTGTTCAATGATACAAAAAACGGTAAATCGTTAGCCTATCCAGATACACTGGTTGGTACTGATTCTCACACAACCATGATCAACGGCCTAGGCGTACTCGGTTGGGGTGTAGGCGGTATTGAAGCCGAAGCCGCCATGCTTGGCCAACCTATTAGCCTACTTATTCCTCAGGTCGTTGGCGTTAAATTAAATGGCCGCTTACCTGAGGGCACTACAGCAACCGATTTAGTACTTACTGTTACTGAAATGCTGCGTAACCACGGTGTGGTAGGTAAGTTTGTTGAGTTTTATGGTGACGGGCTTGCCGACTTACCACTGGCCGACAGAGCGACTATTGCCAACATGGCACCGGAATATGGCGCAACCTGTGGTATTTTCCCTATTGATGATGAAACGATTAATTACTTACGCTTAACTAATCGCGATGAAAAGCAGCTTAAACTGATTGAAGATTACGCAAAACATCAAGGTTTATGGCGTAATGATGGCGATGAAGCACATTATACCGATAAGCTAGAACTAACTTTAGATGATGTAGTACCAAGTCTTGCTGGCCCGAAACGTCCACAAGACAGAATCACACTGGATAAAGCCGGTGATGTTATTGGTCAACACTTAAAAGACTTCCAAGACGAACGTATGGCACGTCGAGATAAAAGCGATGAAGAGCAAGCGCGTATTGAAAGTGAAGGCCCTACTACCAATCCTGACGAACCCACTGATGAAGCGCAGTTTATGGGCGCAGCAAAAGTTAACTTTAATGGCCAAGAGTTTGAATTAAACGATGGCGCCTGCGTCATTGCTGCAATCACAAGCTGTACTAATACCTCTAATCCAAGCGTAATTTTAGCGGCAGGATTAGTGGCTCAAAAAGCACGTCAATTAGGTATTAATGTAAAACCTTGGGTTAAAACGTCTTTAGCACCAGGTTCGCAGGTGGTTACCGATTACCTTGAAAAAGCAGGGTTAATGGATGATCTAGATGCGCTTGGTTTTAACTTAGTTGGTTATGGCTGTACCACCTGTATCGGTAACTCAGGCCCATTAGCGGATGAAATTTCAGAAGCTATTCAAAAACATAAACTAATTGTAAGTTCTATTTTGTCGGGTAACCGTAACTTTGAAGGGCGTATTCACCAAGACGTTAAAATGAACTTCCTCGCGTCGCCACCACTTGTAGTAGCTTATGCTATAGCAGGTAGAACCGATATTGATGTATACAACGAACCACTTGCGCAAGATAAGCATGGTAACGATATATACCTTAAAAATATTTGGCCAAGCGTTAAAGAAGTGAGTGAGCTTGTAAAAAATACGGTAACTAAAGAAATGTTCGAAAAAAGCTACGCCAATGTTTACGATGGTGACAGTCGCTGGCAAAAAATTCAAATACCTGATGGTAAGCTTTACGATTGGGATGCTGCCTCGACTTATATCAAAAAAGCGCCATTCTTTGATGGTATGAGTGTTGAACCACCGGGGATCCCAAAAATAGAAGGTGCGCGCTGTCTAGCTAAACTAGGCGATTCAGTGACTACCGATCATATTTCACCAGCAGGTGCGATTAAAGCGGAGGCACCCGCAGGACTTTACCTGCAAGAAAATGGGGTAGAAAAAGCACAGTTTAATTCTTATGGTTCTCGCCGTGGTAATCACGAAGTGATGATGCGTGGTACATTTGCTAATGTGCGCCTTAAAAACTTACTCGCCCCCGGTACTGAGGGCGGTGTCACTCGCACTCAACCTGACGATAAGCTAGAGAGTATTTATGATGCGGCAATGGCATATCAAGAGAGTGGAACACCGTTAGTGGTTCTAGCAGGTAAAGAATATGGTACCGGCTCCTCACGAGATTGGGCTGCAAAAGGCTCATTACTACTCGGTATTAAAGCTGTGATAGCACAAAGCTATGAGCGTATTCACCGCTCGAACCTGATTGGTATGGGCGTATTACCTTTACAATTTAAAGAGGGTGAAAGCCATGAATCATTGGGCTTAACGGGGCAAGAACAATTTGATATTCAAGGTTTATACGACAAAACCGACGAAGTCAGTGTCATTGCCACTAACAGTGAAGGTAAACAAGTTAGTTTTAGTGCCGATGTGCGTATTGATACCCCTAAAGAGTGGGATTACTACAAACATGGCGGGATTTTACAGTACGTATTACGCAATATGCTCGACTAACTAGCCATTAAACAGTAGTAGCTTAAAAGCCCAGCTCAGCAATGAGCTGGGCTTTTTTACATTCGCTATAGAAGTAAATATTGATACACCCTTGCGCTAAATCAATGTTGCTCTATCAAGATACCATACACTAAGAAGACACGCTGCGCAGAGGTCGCCATGTCTTCAATAGTAATGATAAGACTACTTAAAACATCTATTTTGCTTGGGTTATGCCTGATTGTGACAGGCCATGTATTAATTGTATCGAGCTACTTTACCAGCGAGTACGGTATTAAAGGCATTATTACTGCAGCAGCGTGCATTGCAATTGGTGTGTTTTTATCACTGCCAACTAAAATTTATTTAACCATATTATTAATGGAAGCAGAAAAGCGCTACTTGAAATCGCAGTAACCCCCTAGGGCTAAAAGCCGCTGAAACTTTCGACTTCTTTACTGCGTTGCTCAATTCTCTTTTTGGCTTTTTCAGCATCTTCAAACAACTTATTAATTGACTCACTGTTGTATATTTCAGGCGCTCGCTGAGGAAAAGGTTGTGCCGCAGATTTAGCACTGCCACTTAATATAGCCGTATCTTCGGCTACCACAACATTAATATCTGCGGGATCAAGATGCACTTCAATACTTTTGCCATTTTTATTTGGCACATCGGAGAAATGCCACTGCCCTTGCTCATCTTGCCACTTATAAATTTTACTTTGAGAGTCAGATGCTAACGGTGACGATGTGATTTTATCTCCTACTTTTTTAAGCTCAAGTGTGAGCTGTTCGAATGTATCAGATGAAAGCGCTACCACTTTATCTTTAATAGAAAAAGATTCATTTTTAATCAATGAGCTGGTGAGCCAAGGTTGCCCATTTGGCTTTTTAAGATAAAACAAAGAGATAAGAGCAATGACCATTACTGATATTGCTAAGTAAGTAAAGTATTTCATAGCGTTCCTGCTGTAAATTTAATCCTTTATTATCATTAATATAATAAAAAAACAGCAGTCAGGCAATTATTTTCCACAAAATAAAAACGCAGCTTTAGCTGCGTTTTTAAATTTATAGCTTTGAATAATAAGGTAATTAAATTCCATCACCATCAATATGCAAGCCACACTCACGGTTCAGCCCAAAAAAGCGGGTTTCTTCTTCGCTCATTCCTGGCTCTAATTTACGCGTAGTGTGTACATCACCCATAGACACATAACCTTGCTCCCATAATGGGTGGTATGGCAGATCATGTTTAGTGAGGTATTGGTACACATCACGATTATTCCACTCAATAATAGGGTACACTTTTACTGTACCCCGGCTTATTTCTAGTACTTGTTTTTCAGCACGGCTCGACGATTGATCTCGACGCAAGCCACTAAACCAAGTGCTCGCGTTAAGCTCTTTTAAAGCACGCGTCATTGGCTCTACTTTATTGAGCTGGTTGTATTGCTTAATACCTTCTTCACCAAGCTCCCATAGTTTTCCAAATTTAGCCTCTTGCCATGCAGGGCTCAGCTGCGCTTTATACACTTTTAGGTTAAGTGATAACTGCGAAGTCATTTGCTCTATAAACTGATAGGTTTCTGGAAATAGATAACCCGTGTCTGTTAATACAACAGGTATATCGGGGCGCTGTGATGTCATTAAATGCAACATAACTGCAGCCTGAATACCAAAGCTCGATGATAAAAACGCAGTGTCAGGCAAATTTTCAAGTGCCCATGCAACGCGCTGCTCAGCATTCATGTTAGCCAGCAAACCATTCGCATCAGCTAACATAGCCTGTTGGCTTTGCTTATCTAGCTGTAATATGTTTTTAAATTCACTCATGGTCAATTTTAAACCTCACCAGCGCGGTGCGCTGCTTTTAAATTATGCGTAAAAATCGGTAACAGATACTTTTACTTCTGCAACAATACCCTTGCGAATAACAAAATCACCAAAGCATTCGCCTTCATTGCGCTCACTAACCCATTGCCCAATCAGCTTATCAAATGCCTCTAGGTAAACTTCTTCGCCCACATTTTCAAGATAAAGCTTAGGGATACGCGTACCCTCCGTATTCCCGCCAAGGTAAACGTTGTACTTACCTGGGCCTTTACCTACTAATCCAGCTTCAGCTAGCATGGCACGACCACAGCCGTTAGGGCAACCAACCACACGCATAATAATGCTGTCATTAGGTACTCCATGCTTGGCCAATAAGCCTTCTATTTTTTCAATTAAACTCGGTAAGTAACGCTCGGCTTCGGCCATCGCTAAAGGACAAGTCGGCAGTGATACACACGCCATTGAGTTTTTACGTTGCTCAGTGTCTTTGTCATCAATCAAACCGTGTTCACGCGCTATTTTTTCAATGATTGCTTTTTGATCTGCAGGTACACCGGCAATAATTAAGTTTTGATTGGCGGTCATGCGAAAATCACCTTGATGAATTTCTGCAATCTTACGACACCCTGTTTTCAGTGGCTTATTGGGGTAATCTAAAATACGACCACTTTGAATAAAGAGCGTTAAGTGATGTTTACCGTCAATGCCTTCAACCCAACCAATACGATCCCCTCGATGAGTAAACTCATAAGGGCGGCTTGGCGCAAAGCTCACGCCTGCACGTTTTTCAACTTCTGCTTTAAATACATCAGACCCAACACGGTCAAGTGTGTATTTAGTTTTTGCGTTTTTGCGATTTGAGCGGTTGCCCCAATCACGTTGCACAGACACTACGTGCTCCGCAATTTTTAAGGTATCTTCAAGGGCAATAAAACCAAAATCATCGGCTTTTCGTGGATACGTTGCAGTATCACCATGAGTCATGGCAAGGCCACCCCCTACTAGCACGTTAAAACCAACTAATTTACCGTTATCAGCAATCGCCACAAAGTTTAAGTCGTTAGCATGTACGTCCACCTCATTATTAGGTGGTATCGTCACTGTGGTTTTAAACTTGCGCGGTAAATACGTTGAACCTAAAATAGGCTCTTCTGTGGTTTCAGATTTTTCACCATTGAGCCAAATCTCTGCATACGCTTTGGTTTTAGGTAATAAGTGTTCAGAAATCTTTGCCGCCCACTCATACGCCTCCTGGTGTAACTCAGACTCAACAGGGTTAGTGGTACAAAGTACATTTCGGTTCACGTCACCGGCAGTTGCAATAGAATCAATACCCACGCTATTAAGTAATTGGTGCATACCTTTAATTTCAGGTTTTAATACACCATGAAACTGAAATGTTTGGCGCGTAGTTAAACGAATACTGCCATAGCTGGTTTTCTCCCCAGCAAACTTATCAATTGCTAACCATTGCTCGGGCTTAATAATGCCGCCAGGCATACGCGCACGCAGCATGACATTATGTAGTGGTTCTAGCTTTTGTTTAGCACGCTCAGGACGAATATCGCGGTCATCTTGCTGGTACATGCCATGAAAACGAATTAACTGGAAATTATCGGCAGTAAAACCACCGGTAATTTCATCTTTTAAATCTTGCGCTATAGTGCCGCGTAAAAAGTTACTTTCTCTTTTTAAACGTTCGTTATCAGAAAGCTTTACGGTTTTATCTTGTTCGCTCATTTTAAATCCTAAATTTGTTACAGTGACGGCTGTTAGCTTTTAATAAAATAAACAACGTGCACTTAGTACACGTCTTTCTGATAGCGATTTGCGCTACGCAAATCTTTTAAGTATTGATCGGCTTCTTCATTACTTTTGTCGGTATTTTCTGTGATGATATCAATTAAGGCATTGTGTACATCTTTGGCCATGCGGTTTGCATCGCCACACACATAAAAATGAGCACCCGCTTCTAACCAGTCAAACACTTCTTTTGAGTTTTTACGTAACTTATCTTGCACGTAAACTTTTTCTGCTTGATCACGGCTAAACGCCACATCGACTTTACTTAACAAGCCTGATTTTAAGTAACCTTGAATTTCTACTTGGTATAAAAAATCTTGGGTAAAGTGTGGGTTACCAAAAAACAGCCAGTTTTTACCCGTAGCCTCTCGCGCATCACGTTCTTGTAAAAAAGCACGGAACGGTGCAATACCTGTACCTGGCCCTACCATGATGATCGGTGTGTCATCATTTACTGGTAAGCGGAAGTTGTCGTTATGTTCACTAAATACTTTTACTTTACAGCCTTCTTGCGCACGGCGTGCTAAATAGCCTGAACAGCCACCTAAATGCTCTGTGCCAAACGCTTCAAACTCAACCAATGCAATAGTTAAATGCACTTCGTCCTCAACCTCGCTTTGGCTAGAAGCAATTGAATATAAGCGCGCTTGCAGTTTACGTAGGCAATCAACCAGTGTTTGCGCCTCTAATTTAGCTGGGTTTTGTGCAACCACATCAAAAATTTGGCGAGGCTCAATATATTCGCGCATTGCGGCTTTATCTTCTACTAGTTTAAGCAGCTCAGGCGTGCCTGTAGCCGTGGCATATTTTTCGACAAAACCAGGGTACGATTGTGTCAGCTCTAGTTTTTCAATTAAGGCATCACGCACGCTAAGTTCTTCATCGCCAAGTTTAACGCGGCTAGTTGGATCAATTTGCGTTTGCGCTAGTAGCTCATCTACACGGGCTTCATCATTTAAAAAGTAAATGCCTAACGAGTCACCCGGCGTATAGGTAATGTCAGAGCCTTCAAGTGAAATTTCAACATGGCGTACATCTTTGGTTGAGTCACGACCGGTAATTTTTTGCACTAAGCTTAGCTCTGCCGCAAACGGGTTTTGCTTAGTGTATTGGCTAGCCGCTGTCGTGGGCGTGCCAAATGGCATTGATACAACTTGGCCGCCTGTGGCATCTTGCTGGGCTTTTAAGTCTGGTTCAAACGCATTTAACGCGCCCTCAATCCAAGTGGCGGCTTCATCATCGTAATCAACGTCTAGGTCGGCACGTTGATAAATAACCTCTGCACCGAGTTTAGTTAAACGCTCTTCAAAGTCTTTAGCGGTTTGACAGAAAAATTCATAGCTAGAATCACCTAAACCTAATACCGCGACTTTAACGCCATCAAGCTTTGGCGCTTTTTTGGTAATTAAAAATTCGTACAGTGTTTCAGCATCTTCAGGTGGCTCACCTTCACCATAAGTTGATACAACAACGGTTAAAAACTTTTCTTTTTTCAATGCGGTTGGCTTGTAATCTGACATGCTAACCAGCTTTGCAGCTAACCCACGAGATTCAGCTTGCTCTTTAAGCTTAGTCGCCACCGCTTTAGCGTTACCTGTTTGTGAACCATACAAAATAGTAAGTACTGCTGCCTCAGAGGTTGCTGGTGTACCTGCAATTGGCGCACCTAGCGCTGCTGAATTAGCATTAGCAGCCAAATAGCCGCTAACCCACGCTTGCTGAATTGGATTAAGCTCAGCCACTAAACCTTGTAGCTTTTGTACTTGCTCTTGCGAAAGCGGACTTGCTAGCGCATTGAGTTGACCTAACAACATGAATTTTTCCTCATAACCCTGAACGTTAAACACAATGCTTGTTCACATTGTTTAAAATGAGTGCCACCTCATTCAGAAGGTTCTGTTGAGGTTAATTGAGTATGCAGGATAGCCGTCTAAGCATAGATAAAAAAAGAATAGAATCTGCTTTGATATTCCATTTAGTTATTAATCTAGTTAAAAACCAGTGAAATTAACCTAAAGGGTTTTTATTGCCTTTTATGAAATTCTAATTTAACAATTTTGTAACCTTTATGATCTAATGTATATTGCTTAAAACTATAAAATAGGAACACCTATATTACACGGCATATATAAAAACAAATTACTTTTGAGCGCGTTGTTATTGAGCTCTTTGCCTGCGATGGCTAATGTGGTTAATGGCAACTTTGAACAATGGACAGGCAACACTCCACAAGCATGGACGGTGATTGATAGCGGTATTAACGTATCTGCCAACAGCGCAGTCGTGAGTACAGGCTTACAAGCAGCAGCGATTAGCGTAAATACTGGCACACAAAGTAACACTGAATTTTTTACAGCAAGTCGCGGTGGAAATGGGTGAAACTTATGAATTTTCAGTGGATGTGTTTCATACCGAAGGTCATCTTAAGGCCCGTTTGTTCATAGATGGTTATCAAGGCTACTCAAACCCTGCTTTAACAAACCAGTGGCAAACCATAACTTACAGCTATACCGCTGATAGTAGTAAAACGATTGATGTCGGTTTACGCTTTTACGATACAAGCGGCTTTGATGGTAGTGAGTTAGTTTATGTTGATAACTTCTTACCTAATAATGATAGCGGCGGCGGTTCTCCAAGCTGCGCAGATAATAGCCTTACTTTTAACCTAACTACAGATAACTACGGCGAAGAAACCAGCTGGCAAATAACACACAACCAAGTCGGTATAGTTGCAAGCGGCAGTGATTATGCCGCAAATACTCAATACACCGAACAATTATGCGTAGTCGATGGTGAGTATACATTTACTATTAATGACAGCTATGGCGATGGTATTTGCTGTTCATATGGCAGTGGTAGCTACGCCTTGAATAATGAAAGCACATTGCTCGCCAGTGGAGCTAGTTTTCAAACAACCGAGGCTACCGCTTTCTCATTAGGTGCTACTCAGCCAACACCGACGCCAACCGGCTACTATGTGACAACCCAAGGCTTGTCTGGTTACACGCTAAAAACTGAGCTTTATAACATTATTAATAATCATAATGCTCAAGGGTATTCTGCTATTTGGAATTTTTACGACGCATCAGCACGCGATAAATACTTTGAAAATGATAACAGTATTTTAGATATGTACAGCGAGAAGCCTAATGGCTCTGATAGCTACACATACACAGCCGTTAGCGATCAATGTGGCACCTACAGTGGTGAGACAGATTGCTACAACCGAGAGCATTCGTTCCCTAAAAGTTGGTTTGGTGGAAAAGTTGAACCGATGAACTCTGATGTTCATCATATTTACGCCACTGACGGCTATGTAAATTCAAAACGAAGCAACTTCCCGTTCGGTGAAGTAGCAAGCGCTTCGTTTACCTCAACCAACGGCAGTCAATTAGGCTCTGCAAGTAATGCGATTAATTACAACGGTACCGTGTTTGAACCTATTGATGAATTTAAAGGTGACTTTGCTCGTGCTTATTTTTACATGGCAACCCGCTATCAAAACGTCATTGGTGCTTGGCAAAATAACACCGCAGCAAGTAATGACGTGCTTAATGGCACCAGTACCCAAGTATTTGAAAGCTGGGTTGTGGCCATGCTGTTAAAGTGGCATAACAACGACCCTGTTAGCCAAATGGAATTAGATCGCAACCAAGCAGCGTTTGAATTTCAGGCAAATCGTAACCCGTATATCGACCACCCTGAATTTGTAGAGATGATTTGGTAGGGCTTCGGGCTTCAGGCTTCGGGCTTCGGGCTTCGCAGAAAAGCATATGCCTTTGCACTTGCAAAGGCTTTTCTTACGCCTATTTTATAATAATATTTTATTGCACTTAGGTTCGTAACACTCAACCCAAACTACGGCGCTATAATTTACTTCTGCCAGCTAAAGGCTGAAAGCTTACCGCTAAAAACTGCTCTAAACGTAAAAAGCCCCAGCTAATGCCGGGGCTTTTCATAAAACAGACTTAATTAAAAATTAAGCTTGTTTTGGACGTTCAACAACATCTACCAAAGTCCAAGATTTGTTCTTAGAGATTGGAGCGCATTCACGGATAGTGACAGTGTCACCCGCTTTTGCAGTGTTATTTTCGTCATGTACGTGTAACTTAGTCGTACGTTTGATGAATTTCCCATAGATTGGGTGCTTCACGTAACGTGCGATAGCAACAGTGAAAGATTTTTCCATCTTGTCGCTGATTACACGGCCTTGAAGAGTACGAATTTTATCGCTCATTATTGACCTGCCTTCTGGTTAATAATTGTTTTTACACGCGCGATATCGCGACGTACTGTTCTTAGCGTGTGTGTCTGAGCTAGCTGACCAGTGCTTGCTTGCATGCGCAGGTTAAACTGCTCACGAAGAAGACCTAGAAGTTCAGCATTAAGCTCTTCTACGCTTTTATCTTTTAGTTCGTTTGCTTTCATCACATTACCGTCCGAGTTACGAAAGTTGTTTTGAATGGCAGTTTACGAGCAGCAAGGTTAAACGCTTCACGAGCAAGCTCTTCTGAAACACCTTCCATTTCGTAAAGTACTTTACCAGGCTGAATTTCAGCAACCCAATATTCAACAGAACCTTTACCTTTACCCATACGAACTTCAAGAGGCTTTTCTGTGATCGGCTTGTCAGGGAAGACACGGATCCAGATTTTACCTTGACGTTTCACGTGACGTGTCATAGCACGACGAGCTGCTTCGATTTGACGAGCAGTCATGCGGCCACGACCAGTAGCTTTCAAACCGAAAGTACCGAAGCTTACTTTGTTACCGTTTTGCGCTAGACCACGGTTGCGGCCTTTATGCATTTTACGGAATTTTGTACGTTTTGGCTGTAACATTACTCGCTACCTCTACTTAGCACTTTTTTTGGCTTTCTTTGGTGCGCGTTTAGCTGGCTTCTCTTGCTCTTGTACTAGTGGTAAACCACCAATAACTTCGCCTTTGAAAATCCAAACTTTAACACCAATGATACCGTAAGTGGTTAAGGCTTCAGAAGTTGCGTAGTCGATATCAGCACGAAGAGTATGTAGAGGTACACGACCTTCACGATACCATTCTGAACGTGCGATTTCTGCGCCGCCAAGACGACCGCTAACTTCAACTTTAATCCCTTTAGAACCGATGCGCATTGCATTTTGTACCGAACGCTTCATAGCGCGACGGAACATAACACGACGCTCTAGCTGAGAGGCAATGCCGTCTGCTACTAGTTGTGCATCTAGTTCTGGTTTACGTACTTCAGAAATATTAATCTGAGCAGGTACACCAGCGATTTTAGTTACCGCTTGACGTAATTTTTCTACGTCTTCGCCTTTTTTACCGATAACAACACCCGGACGAGCCGTGTGAATAGTTACTCGGATAGATTTTGCTGGACGCTCAATAACGATTTTAGACACAGAAGCCGCTTTCAATTCCTTAGTAAGGAATGTACGTACTTTGTGATCGCCAAAAAGCTGTGCAGAGAAATCTTTTGAATTCGCGTACCAGGTAGAAACCCAAGGTTTAGATATACCTAGGCGAATACCAGTAGGATGAACTTTTTGTCCCATTACTTATATCTCCTAGCTATCTGAAACCACAACAGTGATGTGGCTTGTACGCTTAAGGATGCGGTCTGCGCGTCCTTTAGCACGTGGCATAATACGTTTCATTGTTGGACCATCGTCCACAAAGATCGTTGTTACACGTAGCTCATCAATGTCAGCACCTTCGTTATGCTCTGCGTTAGCAATAGCAGACTCAAGTACTTTCTTAACTAATACAGCCGCTTTTTTCGGGCTGTACGCCAGGATTTCTAGTGCGCGATCGACAGGTAACCCGCGGATCTGATCTGCAACTAGACGTGCTTTTTGCGCCGAACCAGAGGCGAATTTATGTTTAGCTAATGCTTGCATTTATCTTCCCCTCTTAACGTTTCTTCGCTTTCTTATCCGCAGCATGGCCACGGTAAGTGCGAGTTGGTGCAAATTCACCTAGTTTGTGACCGATCATTTCGTCAGAAACGAAAACTGGTACATGCTGGCGACCATTATGGACAGCAATGGTCAATCCGATCATGTTAGGTATGATCATTGAACGACGGCTCCAAGTTTTAATTGGCTTCTTTTCACCGCTTTCCAAAGCTTTCTCTACCTTCTTCAGCAAGTGTAGGTCTATAAAAGGACCCTTCTTGAGAGAGCGTGGCATGGCTATTCCTCAATATTACTTAGTACGACGACGTACTATAAATTTATCCGTACGCTTGTTCTTACGCGTCTTAGCACCTTTAGTCGGTTTACCCCATGGAGACACAGGATGACGACCACCAGATGTACGACCTTCACCACCACCGTGTGGGTGATCAACCGGGTTCATGGCAACACCACGAACTGTCGGACGAATACCACGCCAGCGATTTGCACCTGCTTTACCAAGTGAACGAAGCATATGCTCAGCATTGCCTACTTCACCTAGCGTAGCACGACAATCAGATTCAACTTTACGAACTTCGCCTGAACGAAGACGTAATGTTACATATTGACCATCACGAGCAAGGATTTGAACGTATGCACCAGCAGAACGTGCGATTTGAGCACCTTTACCTGGTTTTAATTCTACGTTGTGAACAGTCGAACCTACAGGCATATTACGCATTGGTAATGCATTACCAGGTTTGATTGGTGCATCAACACCAGACTGGATTGCATCGCCAGCTTTTAAGCCTTTAGGTGCGATAATGTAACGACGCTCACCGTCTGCATATAATACAAGAGCGATGTTTGCGCTACGATTTGGATCATATTCTAAACGCTCAACAGTGGCTGGAATGCCATCTTTAGTACGTTTAAAATCGATTAAACGGTAATGCTGCTTATGACCACCACCGATATGACGAACCGTAATACGACCATTGTTATTACGACCACCTGATTTAGAGTTTTTCTCTAATAGTGGTGCGTAAGGTTTACCCTTATGTAAATCTGGGTTAACCACTTTAACTAGGTGACGACGACCCGCAGAAGTTGGCTTACACTTTTGAAGTGCCATAATTCTAACTCCCCTTATTACTCGGCGCCGCCGACAAAGTCCAGCTCGCTACCTTCTTTAAGAGTAACGTAAGCTTTCTTCCAGTCGCTACGACGACCGAAACGCATGCCAGTACGTTTTGTTTTACCCTTAACGTTAAGTGTGCGAACACCAGTTACTTCTACTTCAAAAAGCTTCTCAACTGCCGCTTTAATTTCAGCTTTAGTTGCATCATTTACTACTTTGAAAACAATTGTGTTGTTTTCTTCAGCAGCAATTGTGCTTTTTTCAGAGATGTGTGGAGCAAGGATCACTTTTAAAAGACGTTCTTCACGGATCATGCTAGCGCCTCCTCAAGTTGCTTAACAGCAGCAGCTGTAATTAGTACCTTATCGAAAGCAATTAAGCTTACAGGATCGATACCAGCTACATCACGTGTGTCAACCTTGTACAGGTTACGTGCCGATAAGAAAAGATTTTCATCTACTTCTTCAGTCACGATAAGAACATCTTTAAGCTCAAGTTCTTTAAGCTTAGCAACTAGTTCTTTAGTTTTTGGTGCTTCAAGACCAAAACTTTCAACAACGATTAAACGCTCTTGACGAACTAATTCAGATAAGATGCTTTTGATCGCACCGCGGTACATTTTACGGTTTACTTTTTGGCTGTGGTCTTGTGGTTTAGCTGCGAAGCTAACGCCACCTGAACGCCAAATTGGACTACGGATTGTACCAGCACGTGCACGGCCAGTACCTTTTTGAGCCCATGGTTTTTTACCACCACCGCTTACTTCAGAACGTGTCTTCTGAGCACGAGTACCTTGACGAGCACCTGCTGCGTATGCAACAACTACTTGGTGTACTAATGCTTCGTTAAACTCACGTCCAAAAGTAGCTTCAGAAACTTCAAGAGCGCCAGAAGCGTCTTTAATTGCTAATTCCATCACTAAATCTCCAGGACTTATGCTTTAACAGCTGGTTTAACGATAACGTCACCGCCGATAGCGCCAGGTACTGCACCTTTAACTAAAAGCAGGTTACGCTCAGCGTCAACGCGAACTAGTTCAAGGTTCTGAGTTGTTACTTGCTCATTACCCATTTGACCGGCCATTTTCTTACCTTTAAACACCTTACCAGGTGATTGGTTTTGACCGATTGAACCAGGAGCACGGTGAGATAGAGAGTTACCATGTGTAGCGTCTTGCATGCTGAAATTCCAGCGTTTAACACCACCTTGGAAACCTTTACCTTTAGAAGTACCGGTTACGTCAACTTTGTTGATTTCGTTGAATAATTCAACAGTAAGCTCAGCGCCTACTTCAAAATCGCCTTCACCACCATTTAGGCGGAATTCCCACAGACCGCGACCCGCTTCAACACCAGCTTTAGCGAAGTGACCCGCTGTTGCTTTGTTTACACGGCTTGCTTTTTTAGTGCCTGCGGTTACTTGAAGCGCGTTATAACCGTCTGTTGCGTCAGATTTGATCTGAGCAATGCGGTTAGGAGTCGCTTCAATAACTGTCACAGGGATAGATACACCATCTTCAGTGAAGATACGTGTCATACCCACTTTACGACCGACTAGACCTAATGCCATTTTCCTAAAACCTCTCTAATCTTCCGATTAACCCAGGCTGATTTGAACATCAACACCAGCAGCAAGGTCTAAACGCATAAGTGCGTCTACAGTCTTGTCAGTTGGTTCTACGATGTCGATCAGACGTTTATGGGTGCGGATCTCGTACTGATCACGCGCGTCTTTGTTAACGTGCGGTGATGTAAGTACAGTAAAACGTTCAAAGCGTGTAGGTAGTGGAATTGGACCACGTACTTGTGCGCCAGTGCGTTTCGCAGTTTCCACGATTTCCGCCGTTGATTGGTCAATCAAACGGTGGTCAAAAGCTTTTAGGCGAATACGAATGCGTTGATTTGACATTCTTAAACCTCAATATAAAGAGCATTTAAAGAGCATAAAAAAACGACCGAAACAATCTTAATAATTAAGATGCCGGTTGTTTGATTATATCTACGTTGAGTTCCAAATCGGAACTCCTGTTTATTAGCTTGAAATCCAAGCTTAATTTATTCTTTCTTGTTCCCGAGGGAATTTTGAAAGCCTGCGTATTATAATGATACTGGTGATAAATGCAACAACTATTTAGACATTATTACTTTGTTATTGTCGTTTAAAAAATAGCTAAGTTTATTAATAGTGAACGCAATAGAGGTGATGATGTCTTTATAATGTCATAGCTTGTCGATTAATCTGCAGGGGATTTTTTAGATATTATGTTATCCTATGCGCTAATTTTGCTGTTATATACCCATATTGGTTTGGGTAACTACTCTCTTATGGTGAGTCAATGCGTATTTTAAATTATGGTTTAAATCTTATCTCTGGTGGTATTAGCCGCTTGTTTGTTAAAAGCAAAGTACTGCCTGAAAAACCTTTAGAGCAATTTGAGTTAAACCCTAAAAACCCGACATTTTATATAGTGCGTTTAAACTCACGCTTTGATTTAGCGGCACTGGCACGTGTTTGTAAACGAAATGGTTTACCAGACCCAACAGAGCAGCAAGTATTAGGTGACGAGGCGTTAGATCGATTTATCGGCATTAAAAACCCTCCCCCGCTATTTGGTGATAAAGAAAAACCTACTAATGCATTAGCGCAAGGCAAACACATTGTTGAGCATTTATTAAATAGTGGCCAAAAAAATGTCCAGGTTGTGCCTGTGACTATTTTATGGGGCAGAGCGCCGGGTAAAGAAAAGCCAGGATTAAGCACTTTACTTTCGCACTCACTTACGCCCAGCTGGTTTAGAAAAATCTTTGTGGTACTTTTTTCAGGAAGAGATAACTTTATTCGATTTAGCCAGCCACTCGACCTATCTTTATTGGTTAATGAAAAAGCCGACGTTAATGAATTGCCTCATAAGCTGTTGCGTGTAGCTCGAGTTCACTTTAAGCGTCAAAAGCTTGCTGCTACAGGGCCTAAAATACCATCTCGTGATCAGTTATTTAGCTCACTACTGGCATCACCAACAATAAAAAAAGCAATTCAAACCGAGGCCACTGAAAAAAACATCAGCCAAGCCCAAGCGCGACAAAACGCCTTGAAGTTGCTGGATGAAATTGCCGCTAATTATAGTGATGCCACCATCCGCGTTGCGGATCGTATATTAACGTGGCTTTGGAATAAGCTTTATAATGGCATTGATATAAAGTACACCGAGCAAATTCATGACCTAACCAATAAAGGCCATGAAATAATCTACATGCCTTGTCATCGAAGTCATATGGATTACTTACTGCTAACCTACTCTATTTATCATCAAGGCCTTGTACCACCGCATATTGCAGCTGGGATCAACCTCAACTTTTTCCCTGCAGGTGGCATATTCCGCCGCAGTGGTGCATTTTTTATTCGTCGCTCATTTGCTGGTAACAAACTCTATTCAGCGGTATTTAAAGAGTACTTGAGCCAGTTATTTATAAAAGGTTATTCGGTTAAGTTTTATACCGAAGGTGGCCGCAGCAGAACAGGACGTTTACTACCCCCTAAAACCGGCATGCTCGCAATGACAATGCAAGCCATGTTACGCGGTATAGACAGACCTATATCTATTGTGCCGGTATATATTGGTTACGAGCACGTCATGGAAATCAATACCTATTTAAAAGAGCTGGCTGGGAACGATAAAAAAGGCGAGTCGATATTAGGTATTTTTAAAGCGATTAAAAATTTAAAAAACTATGGTCGTGGTTATTTAAACTTTGGCGACCCTATTTCTATCAATCAGTATTTAAATGATAACCAGCCTGACTGGCGTGAATCAATTCATGCAACCGATGTGCAAAAACCACAATGGTTAGGGCCGCAGGTGGCTAATCTTGCTGATCAGGTTATGGTTAAAATTAACAATGCCGCCGCACTTAACTCAGTTAACTTACTGGCGATGATACTGCTGGTAAACGATAAGCAGGCATTGAGTAAGCCAAAGCTGTTAGCTCAGCTTGAGTTTTACTTACGATTGCAACGTGAAGCCAGCTATAGCAGTAAAATAACCGCACCAGATGAAACACCAGAGCAGCTACTTGAACATGCCTTAAAGCTTAATAAGTTTGATGTGATCAGTGATGAGTTTGGCGAAATAATTGCGATAAACGATAAAGAAAAAACCTTATTCAACTATTACCGTAATAACATTTTACATATTTTTGCGGTGCCTAGTTTAGTGGCGCTGCATTTATTTAAGCAGCATCAAAGTACCGTTACTCGCTGCCATCAATTGGTAAAATCTTTTTATCCATTGTTTGCTAAAGAGTGGTACTTGCAAGAGTTAGATGAGAGCTACGTTACTCGTATTTTAACTAACTTTAGCGATCAAGGCTTAATTGAGCTTGATGGTGATAACATTAAAGTGACTCAAAATAACGATAGCTTTGCCAAACTCGAAATGCTCGGTCGTGCATTAAGCTTTACTCTGCAACGTTATGCGATTGTGATTGGCTTTATTCAAACCAGCCAAGGTATTGCAAAAGCAGAACTGGAACGTGAAAGCTATGTGTTGGCACAGCGTTTGGGTACGTTACATGGTATTAAAACGCCGGAGTTTTTTGATAAGAAGGTACTTAGTAGTTTTATTTCCAATCTTCGCGAACAAAAGCTTATTAGTGAATCTGATACAGGCTTACAAGGAAGCCAAGAGCTGTGCGAGACCTACAAGCAACTGCAAACACTGTTGCCAGCACGTATTTGGCAATCAATTACTGACATTGTTCACGCTCAATGTCAGTAACATACTCTTATTATCCACTGTATTGAATTAACTCAATATAGTGGATTTTAAAGAGTTAGCGCTGGCGCATTACCCCTTCTTGAATCGTCGAGGCAACTAAATTTCCTTGGCGGTCAAAAAACTGCCCACGTACCAGCCCTCGTCCCGAACTCGCGCTTGGGCTATCAATGGTATATAACATCCAATCATCCATTCTAAATGGACGATGAAACCACATAGCATGATCTATGGTCGCTACTTGCATATTCGGCTGCATAAACGACACACCATGTGGCTGCAGCGCGGTTGGTAAAAACTCAAAGTCAGACGCATACGCCAATAAGTAATTATGAATACGTTGATCGTCCGGCATATCGCCATTGGCTTTAAACCAAATATGTTTTACTGGTTCAATGGCTTCAGGTTTAAAGGGGTTATGAAAGTTCACCGGGCGCATTTCAATCGGCATTTCACGAATAAACTTATTACGGATTGCTTCAGGAATATGCTGTGCATTTTCTTGATAAAACTCTAATGAAGAACGTAGCTCTTCAGGAGCTGGAACATCAGGCATGGTCGCTTGATGCGATAACCCTTGCTCTTCACCTTGAAACGACGCCGTCATGTAAAAAATAGGCTTACCGTACTGAATCGCGCTAACACGACGCGTACTAAAACTTTTACCATCGCGAATCGTTTCAACGTCATACACTATCGGCTTTGCAGCGTCGCCTGGACGTAAAAAATAAGAATGTAAGGAATGAACAATACGCCCCGCAGGCAGTGTTTCTTTAGCTGCTGAAAGCGCTTGCCCCATAACTTGACCGCCAAACACCGCTCTAAAACCTAAATCTTGGCTTTGTCCTCGATATAAACCTTGTTCAATTTCTTCAAGTGACAACAACGATAATAAATCATCTAATACTTGGCTCATTATTTCTTCCTCAATCCCCTAATTTATAAATGATACTATACAATAGTTAAAAAATACTAACTCACTGATTGAGGAAATCTAATATGGCATTTTGGCTTTTTAAAACCGAACCCGACGCCTTTTCAATTGATGACTTAAAGCAAGCGCCAGAGCAAACAACGCTATGGGAAGGTGTACGCAACTACCAAGCGCGTAACTTTATTCGCGATGATGTAAAGCAGGGCGACTTAGTGATGATTTATCATTCTAGCTGCAAACAGGTTGGCGTTGCAGGACTTGGTGTGGTTACTAAGGCTGCTTACCCTGATCCAACGCAATTTGATTTAAGTAGCGACTATTACGATGCTAAGGCAACCACTGAAAACCCTCGCTGGTTTGTGGTAGAAATAACCTATCAGGCGCATTTGAGTAGTTTAGTCAGCCTGCAAGCGATCAAAGCAAATACTGCTATAACTGATATAGCACTTAAAAAAGGCGGGCGTTTATCGGTCATGCCAGTGACCGAAAATGATTGGCATGAAATTTTAAATATGGCGAAATAAGCCACTAAAATAACTACATTTTCTTCATTAAAATAGTACTCCACCAGCGCAGCATGTCACCGCTCGATTTTCTTATGGAGCCAAATTTGTTATGATCTGCGGCTTGCGTTTACTGGAGGAAAAATGAAATTACTGTATTGGTTAGATGAATGGTTAACTCTCAGCGATGATGAGAGGCAAGCAAAACTACCAACCTCTGGTGGAGATTTACTCGGTGATGTGTATGTAAAATATCACTTTGTTGATCTCAACAAACCCCTACTTTTTACTTTTTCTCCTGCGGGCACCGATATACAAGAACGCGATCTAAATGAAGACTTTGCCCCTTGGGGCTATCATTTAGCGCAAAAGCAAGATGTTAATATTATTGCGTTTCAGCATTTGGGTAAAAGCAATTGGTTTCGTAACCGCAATTTAATCTTTTTTATTGAGCAGCTATCAACTTTACTCTCTCCTTTTAAAACTAAGTTAGGCTATGGGCTCAGTCGTGGCGGCTTTGCTGTGGGTGCATTTGCTAAGTTACTCAAACTCGATAAAGTACTGCTTTTCCATCCTGTTAGCACTAAAAACAAACTTATCGCCCCTTGGGATGACCGCTCAAGTACCGACATTGCCCAGCAATATGACTGGCAAGGTGACTACCATGATTTAGATTTAGGGGATGCACAGGGCTACATTATTTACGACCCAACCAATCGCATTGACCGCCAACATGCTAAACGCTATAAGCAGCTCACTCACTTACGCGTGTTTGGGATGGGGCACGGCACCCATGCCACCTATTTAAATAAGTTTGGGTTTTATAAACAAGTGGCTGTTGATTTTATTGCTAATCAACAAATCGACATTGCACAATTTAGGCTACAAACAAAAACACTGCGTTTAAAAGAGGATTATTATAAAAAACTTAATAAATCCAATGCTAATTCGCCGCATCGTCAAGCGTTATTAAGTACCGCTCACACTATTTTAATCGACGAAAAAGCAGCGCACGTGCAAGAGCACCAAGAAAAAATTGATATTCAACCTTTAATAGACGTAGCCATTAAGCATCAAGATGAAAATCCAAATGATGCCATTAAACTATTAGAAGTGGCTCAACAGCTAGCGCCAGACGACCCGCTGGTTGAGCATAAGCTGAGACAATTAGAATAAGTAACAAAAGGTACTCATTCTTTACTTTTTCTTGGCGTGCCCTTGCTTGGGCACAATCGAAAAGTAAAGAATCAGCGCTATCCACGAAAAGAAGATAGCGCCTACTAGCCAGCCATTTTTTTCATGGCCTTGGCTACGCTTACTGTTAAGAATTATCATAATAGGGAAAATGTAAGCACATAAAACGATAATTAAAAACGCAATTTCAGTCATTATTTTTCCAAGCTAGGCCAGTCAACTTCATTACTCAATACTCGCTCTTGCGCAATGTAATGCAAAATATCTCCGGCGTTTACTGCATAATCTAAAGGCGGATTTAAATCCATATTTTTTGCACTTAAATTATGAGCCACACCTAACAATATTGCATCATGATCGTACTTAAAGTGATGAAATAATTTACCAAACTCCATAGTTTTTACATTACTAGGGATTTGTAAACTAAACTGCGTATCACCATGCAAAGTTGATAATAATTCCTCTTGAACTCGACTTGAACCTGGGTCTTGCATTGAGCGCACCAAAATCTCTGCTGACTTAGTGCTACTACACTCTACATTGTGGCAATGCTCTAATAACATTTCCACTTTCGTTTCATCAAAAAAGTGTGCACTTATGTGACAATCTTCTTTGACTAAACGGCTAATACGCAATGCAGTGGTAAATGTTTGGTCGTCATCTTGGCCATCAATAATCACTTTATCGGCGTGGCGAATGGCAACGCGTTCTAATTCATCCAAATCGGTGAAACTGGTTAGGCGAGCAAAATCAACATTCTCATTACTTAAAAACGGATGCTCTATTTGTTCAGTAACCGCTAATAAAATACGGCGATCTGTCCGCTTAGTATCAGCCAAAATGTAGTCGATCATTTTTTTGGTACGAGCATTATGCCAACCAAAAATAATAATATGATTGCTACTGTGAGCAAAGTTTTTATCACCAGTCATAGCGCGCCTAATTAAGTAAGTTACTGTTTGTCCTGTTTTACCCAACAAGACACCAAATAAAGCCAAACCAAAAGGTATTTGTATTAATGCGACAATCCATCGACCTAAGTCAGTTGATGGACTTAAATCCCCATACCCTACCGTTGAAGTGGTTACCGTGTAGTAGTAAAAAAAAGTACCCGGTGAAAGCAGTGCCTGCTCATTTGCCACTAACAATAAGCACCAAGTAAGCAGCATATGTAAGGATGTTGCTATTACAACAGACTGCCAACTTACCTGATCAATATGGCTGCGCAACAGCACAACAATACGTTTAAAAATATGATGCATAATTTTTTGTTAATCGATTGATTATTTAAATCATTTAGTAACACGATACTGCACATGATAACACTTAAGCAACGTTTTACTGTAATCGAAATATTCACGGTTCGTTATGAATAAAAATAAGAGTAAACTATAGTTATTAAGTTATGAGGAAAGAATGGATCTATTATGTCAGGTGTTTTAGCGTCAGTTGATCAACGTACTCAGCTTGTAGGTGAGAATCGTTTAGAATTGCTACTTTTTTATTTACATAGTCGCCATTTATTCGCACTCAATGTATTTAAAATTAAAGAAGTGGTAAAGCTTCCCCGTTTAAGCAAAATACCGCATTCTCACCCTAAGGTAACCGGTGTAGCCAACATACGCGGTGAATCTATCCCAGTGATTGACCTTCGCCAAGCCATTTCTATGGCTAAAAAAGAATATGGTGAAGATTGTAACCTGGTCATAACTGAATATAACCGTACCACCCAAGGTTTTTTAATTGGTAAAGTTGATCAAATCATGAATATGACCTGGTCTGACATTATGCCGCCACCCAGCTCTGTGGGTAAAAATCATTATATTACGGCACTAACTAAAGTGCAGCGTGATGGCCAAGAGCAATTAGTTGAAATTATTGATGTAGAAAAAGTACTCGCTGAAATAGTTGAGTACGAGGTCAATATTACTGATGGGGTGTTGGATGAAACCATAGTAAACGAATTTGCAGGACGCAAAATATTGCACGCCGATGATTCGCCAACAGCACGTAAACAAGTTAGCGATACGTTATCGCAGCTTGGCATCGAAATTATTCCTGCCAGTAACGGCCTAGAAGCCCTACAAATGCTCAAAAGCTGGGCTGATGAAGGACGCGATGTTGAAAAAGAGCTGCTAATGGTGATTACCGATGCCGAAATGCCTTCAATGGATGGCTATCGCTTAACCTATGAAATACGTAACGACAACCGCTTAAAAAACTTACATGTGGTGCTTAACACGTCCCTGAGTGGTAGCTTTAACCAAGCCATGGTGGAAAAAGTAGGCTGTAATGCATTTTTATCAAAATTTCAGCCCGACTTACTCGTTCAAGAAGTACAAAATCGCTTAAAGCAAGTGCTTGGTGATTCTTAATTGAGCATAACTAGCAAATACCGACCAAGGTAAGTATTTGCTAGCGACATTCCCTCATCAACAACCTTTAAAAAGTCTGCCTTGCTGAGCGTTTATTCAAAGCGGTGTTTGCTAATCCTAAGATTTCATGATTAATTAACAAATAAGTTTTCACTAACTCGTTATTAATTATGCTTAATAAAGTTGCCAGTCCATTTACCAAGCTCGTCGAGCGCTACTTACCCGACCCATTTATATTTGTCATTATGCTCACTATTATTACCTTGGGTATTGCGAATTTAGCGACTCCTGCAACTACACTTGAGGTAATCACATCATGGGGTAGCGGGTTTTGGAACTTACTAAGCTTTGCCATGCAAATGCTGTTGGTGCTAGTAACAGGCTACATGCTCGCCAGTACCTCGTTAATAAGTAAGTTATTAACAAAATTAGCAACGCTTGCTAATACGGCTCCAAAAGCCATTATTTTAGTGACATTTATTTCGCTGTTAGCAAGCTGGCTTAATTGGGGATTTGGCTTAGTAATTGGGGCTTTATTTGCTAAAGCAATTGCCAAACAAACTCGAGTAGATTATCGGCTATTAGTAGCAAGTGCTTACTCAGGTTTTGTAGTATGGCACGGCGGATTAGCAGGTTCCGTACCACTAACCATTGCCAGCGAAGGGCATTTTTCACAGGCGACAATGGGTATTATTGGCACCGAGCAAACCTTATTCGCAGGCTTTAACATTGCGATTCTGATTGGCTTATTTATTATTATGCCGCTGGTAAACCGCTACATGCTACCGAGTGAAAAAGACAGTGTTTATATTGACCCATCACTGCTTAAGAATACTTTAGCCGATAAAGTAACAATAACACGCCCTGCGCAACATTTAGAGCAAAGCAAACTGCTTGGCATGGGCATTGGCTTACTCGGACTTGCCTACTTAGGTTATTACTTTTTTATCGCAGGTGGCGGCTTAAATCTCAACAGCGTGATAGCGCTTTTCTTATTTTTAGCTATCACACTACATCAGACCCCCCACAATTTACTAAATAGCCTACAACAAGCGATTCCAAGTGGCGCGGGAATTGTAATTCAGTTCCCTTTTTATGCCGGTATCATGGCGGTAATGGTCGATACAGGGCTAGCACAACAAATATCACAGGGCTTTATTGCCATAGCAGATGCCGATAGCTTGCCATTTTACAGTTTTATAAGTGCAGGACTCGTTAATATGTTTGTACCCTCAGGTGGCGGACAATGGGCAGTACAAGCGCCTATTGTTATCCCTGCAGCACAAGAGCTTGGTGCAGATATGGCAAGGGTTGCTATGGCTGTAGCATGGGGAGATGCTTGGACTAATCTAATTCAACCCTTTTGGGCATTACCGGTATTAGCCATTGCAGGATTAAAAGCTAAAGACATTATGGGCTTTTGCGTGGTACAGCTGATTATTACTGGGGTGTTTATATCCTTGATGCTAAGTTTTTATCCATGAGTATTTTGGTAATAAATAGGCGCGATTTTATATCGCGCTTGCTAGCTGCAAACCAAAAGAACTAAGTAAGAAAGTAAAGTTAACTGATAAGTCATTTAATCTCACCAAATAGTCTCACCTAGTGCTAATAAATTACAGATCATGTGAGCGATAATGCAATACCACAAGTTACCCGATAGATGACGAATTAATCCCATCAAGCAAGAAAACACAAACAGAGAAATAAAAATTTCAACTTGATCATACTGCCCATGTAACAATGTAAACACGATACTTGGGATAATAATTGCGCCAATAGCTCCCAAAGCTGTTTTTTTCAGCCTGTAGAATGCTACTCCTCGAAAAACTACTTCCTCAAATATAGGCCCAATAAATACTACGGCTAAAAACAGCATAATTTTAGCTAAAAGCGAGTTTGTTTGTGCTTCAACTTCTAACATAAAATCTGGCAAGGCGACTTCCATAAAGCCAAAAAGCCATTGTTCCAGTAAAACGTAAGCCGCTGTTAATAGCACTGTAATGATTAAATGAAAAAGAGCCACCTTCTTTATTGCTAAACGCCCAATAACTTCGCTTTTATTTTGCGCATCAAGAGTAGACTTTAAAAATGGCAGCGTAAGTACAGCAGTGAGGAAGGTAGATATAAAAACTAAGCCGGGATTCGAATCTAGTTGCTCTAAATAAGTAATGTCATTTAATAATAATGCCCCACCACCCGATAAAAAATAATCAAGTATGAAGCCATTGGGAGCGCCAGTGAAAAAAAGGCCAACCAATAAAGCGTGTACAATAAAGATTCCACTGTACTTTGATTTACTTGTTGTTTTATCGCATCATCCATAATTTTATCAGCTCACGGCTTCTTGTTATTTTTCATTCTGAGGGATAGTACCATACCAATTCCCCCATTAAGAAACAAACCAAAACTAACATCTTGCCATCGCCACACAAACCTTAAAAAATACCATGCAAAAAACAGCATGGTGAGCAAAATTCGATCTACCATACTGTTTTTTAGCTCGATAAGATTTTCATCGGTAAGCTTAATATCGGATTTTCAGAATCTGCAAAATGCATCATCACTGCTACATGGCCTACAACTACCAGCGCATACATTACTGCTGAAAAGCCTTGTCCATATTTATCTAATGGCAGTAAATGTGAGTAATGGCGGCCGCGCCATTCAAACACAATTTCTAGCGCCCCAACAAACAAAAAGAACACTAATAACATTAAACCAAAGGTGTAACTTAGCCATAAACCAAATAGCACACCTAGTAAGCACACACTTAAACCAACCCAAGAGCGCATTGAAAAGCTAATGCTTTTTAGTACATGCCCGCCATCAAGCGGTAAAATAGGCAGTAAATTGAATAAATTAAGCAGTGCACTAAGCACCGCAACACCTGCAAATATTTCCATTTCCGTAGCGTAATAAAGCACTACACCAAATACAGAAGTAAACAAACCAAAGGCAGGCCCCATTAGTGATATAACCACATCTTGCCAGCGCGTAGTTATTTTATCGTCGCTAACGGCTAACCCGCCTACAAAAGGAATTAAATAAATGCCTTTGGTTTTAATGCCAAAATACTTCATAGCTCGTAAGTGGCCATATTCGTGTACGACCAGGCAAGCAATCAGCATTAACGCAAATTCAATGGTAAACAGCCACGCATAACCCGCTACCGATGCACTGGCAAGCGCCACTTTAACAACTTTAGCACTTTTAAATAATTTAAAGCCAAGCGCCGCGAGCCCTAAAAACCCTTTTTTAGGTTCGCCTTGTGCTGCTGCAGGTAAAGCTAACTGAGTTGCAAACTGATTATTTACATATAGCGCCAAGCTTTGCTGGCTTACTTCGCTGCTATCAATACCAATTAACTGCTCATCAAGCATAAACTCGACATAATTTTCACGTGGATTTTCAAATGCAATCGCTTGCTGATCATGAAATATTTTTACAACTTGCTGCTCTGCTATCATCAGCGTAAACGGTTGCTCTGCCAGAGAGAGTTCGACTTTTATCATTATTCTAACCATTATAAATTATGCCGCTAGTATACCTTTCCACCAAAAAAACACGAGTGAGCTAGCATCATTTTATTAGCGATAATTTAAGGTAAAAATGCCTGAAATACTGACAAAAACAATTCAAGCGACTATTTTTAAAACAGAAGGATATAAATTACGACCGTTAAGTTAAGGACAACAATGCACACAAAATTACCAAACATACTCGTTGTCGATGACTCAAAAGCCATTTTGATTGTCATGAAAGCTATTTTTAATGAGCTCGAAATGCCAGAAGTCACTACTTGCTTAAGCGCAGTTACAGCATTAGAGAAAGTAAAGCCTGATATAAACTTTTATGACGCCATATTTACTGATCTGAATATGCCAGAAATGGATGGTATGGAGTTAATTCGTAATTTAGGTGAAATAGGCTATTGCGGTGCGATTATTATTATTTCTGAAATGAACCCTAAAATAATCAGCCTAGCAGCTGACCTAGCCAAGCAGCACAATGTGCATTTAGTTGGTAACCTTACCAAGCCTGTGCAATTAAATCAGGTAAATACGTTACTTGCCAAAATAGCGCAGTTAAACAGCCACACGCTTGTAAAAGAGCGCCCAATTACTAAAGCTAAGCTTATTAGCGCATTAAAAAATAATGAAATAACACCGTATTACCAACCTAAAATAAATATAAACAATAACCAAATACAAAGTGTTGAAGTGCTGGCTCGCATTGTATCAAGTAAAGACGAACGAGTTATTTTACCAAGCCGTTTTATCAGCCTGGCTGAGCAATGCGATTTAATCAATGACATTACGTTTACGCTATTTGAAAAAGCCTGTGGTGACATCAAGCAACTAAAAGAGCAGCTGGGTACAAATTTGAAATTGTCATTTAACTTATCGCCGTGTCAGTTAGATGATTTAAACAGCCCCAATAAGTTATTACAGCTTCTACAAAAACATGATGTTTTACCTAGTGATGTGGTGCTTGAAATAACCGAGCAGCATGCCCTTTCAAGCTACACTCAACTCGAAACCTTAAATAGATTAAGAATATTCGGCTTTGGTATTTCACTCGATGACTTTGGCACTGGTTTTACTAATATTAACCAACTGAAACAGCTGCCATTTACAGAAGCAAAAATAGATCGCTCTTTTATTAGCCACATAGAAACCGATAAGTTTTCTCAAGTGGTAGTCAGTTCACTAATTAATATGACAACCCAAGAGCAGCTTGAATTAGTGGCCGAAGGGGTTGAGCGCCCCGAAGAGCTGGCCTACCTCAAGCATTATCAAACAAATTTAGCTATACAGGGCTTTTTATTTAGTTGCCCAAAAGCAAAAGCTGAATTTATCTCATGGGCCCAACACTGGATAAAAACAGCTGCTAAAACAAAAAACAGCTAACGAGATTCATTATCGTCGGCGCTGACGATATGCTCACTATCAGCTAAACGCTGGTGCCAACGCTGCTTTGCTACGGCGCGCATATTGGTTGATTGATCTCGCTCATCCACAATTTCTAAGCCCATTAACGCTTCTATCATATCCTCGAGCGTTACAATTCCTTGTACATCACCGTATTCGTCAATCACTAAGCAAATGTGGGTACGTTGGGTGAGTAATGTTTGTAATAACGACGACACGTTTTGCGTACTCGGTACCGTATAAATAGGCTTAACCAGCTTACTAATTTTGTAGTCTGTACCTAAGCGGTGGTATGCCAACATAATATCGTTTTTATGAACAAACCCTATGATATCGTCAGCGTCTTTGTCATAAATTAGCACTCGAGAGAATGACGAAGAGCCATGTTCACTTAAGTACTGATTAACAGTAAGGTCTTTATGAATTTTAAAAATAACCGTACGCGGTGTCATTAAATCGGTTAGTTTTGCATGCCTAAAGTGCAGCAAGTTACGAATGATTTCTGATTCATCGGCATGAAGCGCCCCAGACTCACTACCAATGTCGGCCATTGCTTCTATTTCTTGGCGAATATAATAGGCCTCATTATGCTTTTGACCCATCAAATTAGTAAGCTTTTGTGCAGCCCAAACAAAAGGCTTCAGGACTAGTACCAAAATACGTAAACCATAAGTCACACTAGGCGTTAAAGCACGCCAATAATTAGCCCCCAGCGTTTTAGGAATAATTTCAGATAACACCAGTACCAATAAAGTCATAATCGCAGACGCAATCCCCACAGCCGCATCTGAAAACACCACGGCAGCCTGTGCGCCCACACCCGCAGCACCGGCAGTATGTGCAACAGTATTAAGTGTTAAAATAGCCGCTAATGGCTGATCGATATTACTTTTTAGCTTCTCTAGTTGCTTAGCCAGTACTGGCCGCTCTTTACGAAGCAGCGCAACATAACTAGGTGAAATGCTCAATAGCACCGCTTCCATGACAGAACATAGAAACGAAATCACAATCGCTGTAACTATGTAAACGATTAATAGTGTCACTTTTTTTCCTCTAAATTGGATATATGAGCATCATAACAATACATGCTATATTTGGCCAAATCTCCAATAATAATAGGCATAGTAATGAATTTAAGCGCACCTTGGCATCGTTACGCAAAACGTTTTACTCACTTGGCAGCCCTACTCACATTAAGTAGTTTAAGTTTAACGGCATTAGCTGCCCCACTCGATCAATCAAAAATTCAGTTTATCGGGCCTCTTGCAGAAGACATGCAAGCAAAGCCATTTCAAACACCGCATGGCGACGTGATTATCAATAATCTGCTTGCACAACTTGAATCAAATAAAGAAAGCTTTGTTGTGTTTGGTAAAAAGCATAAGTGGCAACCACTTGATAAAATTAACGCGCTTACTTTAGGCGGTTTACAAGCACTTAAATTTAATATTGAAACTAACCGATTTACTCAAGGCTCCTTAAACATTAAAGGAATAGAGCAAGGCCAGGTTTTTATTAACGGTGAGAAACAAAGTGGTGAAAACCAACGCTATCAACTTGCTTTAAATAACGGCTCACACACCGTTATTGTCATTGCTCAACAGGTTGCTAATTGGAATGATGTCACCTTAGAGTTTGTGCCAAAAGCAGAAACTGACGCCGTGACCCTAACGACAAATAAGACCAAGCGCTTATCGGCTAAGCAATTGTTTGACACCCCAACTATTAGCGGCTTGTTTTTGTCACCTGATGCTAAGCATTACTTAAGTACAACAAAGCGTTACAGCGATAAAACAGGCAACGACGCCATTACCACAACCGAGCTTAAAAATACTAATAACCAAACGGTATACCGATTTGAAGAAGCGCAGCCTAGCCAATTCACCTGGAGTCCTGATAATCAATTTTTAGTCTATTTACTCAACGGCGAATTAAAGCAGTTAAACCGTAAAACTTTCGCTATAAAAACCTTAGCCTCAGGCCTTGAGGGGGCAAGCAACTTTAGCTATTACAACGATAATAGTATTCTTTTTAGCTGGTCCAAATCACCTGAAGAAACCAATAGCCTCACTAAACATCATAAAGGCTTGCAAGACCGTTGGTCTTACGCCCGTACGGTTAGTCAATTATATTTACTCGATACCCACAGTGGTTTAACCAAAGCGCTGACCGAAGGCGTATTAAGCCATCAACTTGAAGATGCTAACAGCAACCGTGGAAAACTATTAATAAGTCGTCCAGTAATGGCGATGCAAGCCTCAACTCATCCAGAGACTGAGTTGGTTGAACTTGCATTAAAATCTAACAGCATAAAATCATTAGGTAAGTTTAAAACCTTTAATCAAGCGAAATATACCGCAAACAATATTTATGTTGTTGCAGGCCCTGATTTTAAAAATGGCGCAGGCAGAGTACTACCGCAAACCATGCTGGCGAATAATTATGATGGCCAGCTGTATTTACTAACCGATAACGCTAAAAAAGTAACGGCGTTAAGTAAACAATTTGACCCTGCGATTGGCACATTGGAAGTACTAAGCAATGGCGATGCGTTAATCAAAGTGACAGAAAAAGACACCCAACCACTGTATTTATATGATCTTAGTAAACAACGCTTTAAAAAGTTAGATACAGGGTTTGATATTGTAGAACAGTTTAGTTTTTCAAATACTCGCAATACCCAGCTACTACTCTCTGGCAGTAATGCTTCAAGCGCCCAACAACTCAAGCGCTTTGACGTAAGCAAAAATAAGGTGGAGTTAATCTGGGATTCAAACCCGATTGCATATGCCAATACCACGATTCCTAAGCTTGAAGAATTTAACTTTACCAATAAGCGTGGCGTAGAAATATCTGGTCGTGTTTACTTGCCAAGTAATATTGATAAAACTAAAAAGCACCCAGCTCTGGTCTATTACTATGGTGGCACCTCACCAGTAACACGCGGGTTTACAGGGCGTTACCCTTTTAATTTATGGGCAGCAAACGGGTATGTGGTTTATGTTGTACAACCAACCGGCGCAACGGGTTTTGGGCAAACTTTTTCAGCACAACATGTCAATGCGTGGGGCGACTATACCGCCGATGACATTATGCAAGGCACAGAGGCATTTTTAGCTAAATATGATTTTGTAGACAGAAGTAAAGTAGGTAATTTAGGAGCATCTTACGGTGGGTTTATAACGATGCTGCTTGCTACTAAAACCGATATGTTCAGCGCGTCTATTGCTCATGCGGGAATTTCAAACTTAACTTCTTACTGGGGTGAAGGATGGTGGGGATATTTATACTCAGGCGAAGCCTCTAAAAATAGTTTCCCGTGGAATAACTCTGAACTTTATAGCCAACATAGCCCAGTGTTTCATGCCGATAAAGTGACCACGCCATTACTGCTTATTCATGGTGACAGCGATACGAATGTGCCAGTAGGTGAAAGCTTAACTATGTACACCGCGCTAAAACTGCTAAATAAAGATGTTGAAATAATTGAGTACAAAGGAGCCAATCATCAAATATTTGCTCGCGATAAGCGCTTTAATTGGTGGAACACTATGTTGGCTTACTTTGATAAAGAGTTAAAAAATGAACCACAATGGTGGGATTCAATGTACGGCCAATAGTCATTTAAATGCGCACTTAAAATAATTTATATAAAGTGCGCAATACAAAGGTAATTTCATTATTCTTTTTTGTAATATAAAGTTACCGAAAAAATTAAACTCTGTGTTATGCATGTAACGAATAATGCTAACATGCAAGGCTACTATTAAAAAAATAACAGACTATGGCAATTAATGTTTTATTGGTTGAAGATGACGAGCTGCTAGTAAAGCGCATCCAAAATCATTTTATAAATACCGAGTTCTCTATTGACGTTGACGCAACGGGTGCCGATGCTTTAAGCATGGTCAAAAGCCGTGTAAATCAGCGCAGTGCTATTTCCTTGGCAATTATTGATATTGTGCTGCCAAAGCGCAATGGTTTACAACTTGCCAAAGAGTTAAATACGCTCACCGATATTGGTGTTATTTTGTTATCGAGCCGTGACTCGCAAGCTGATCGTATTGCTGGTCTTGCTCAAGGTGCCGATGACTATATTTGCAAGCCTGTCGATTTACTCGAGCTTGAGTTGAGAATGCGCGCTTTATACAAACGTATTGCAAACAATCAACACGACGATGACAGTGAAGAGTTTATCGAATACGCTGATTTTAAACTCCATCCAGATAACCGCACACTCATTACAGCCAGTGGGATTGAATCACGGCTCACCGAAGCAGAGCATAAAGTGCTTATTTGTTTAATCGGCAATGCCGGTAAAGCCACTTCACGTGAAAAAATATCAGAAGAAATTGGCCAGCCTGATTGGAGCCCCAACGATCGTACCGTAGACGTGTTAGTGGGTCGTTTACGTAAAAAGCTTAACGATGAGAAAGATCAAAAACGTATCGTCACCGTGCGTGGTAAAGGCTATATGCTGTCTATTTAATATTGGGTTAGCTGCGATAATAAACGCTCAAATGCCCGATAATTAAGCGCTTCTTTAAGCTCATTTAAACTAATTTGTGGCGCGCCTTTTAAATCACTAATGGTACGCGCTACTTTTATCACTCTATGATAAGAGCGCGGTGATAACGCCAGCTTTTCACTGGCTCTAGCTAAAAACTGTAGCTCCGCAGCAGGTAACTCACAGTATAAGCTCATTTCTTTGTTATTTAGCCGCGCATTCACTTTACCTTGGCGCTTTAGTTGTATTGCATAAGCCGCTTCTACTCGCGCTCTCACTTCTGCACTGGTTTCTTCTGCGGTCGTACTTTGTAGCTCCACGCTGCTTAACCTTGGTAGTTCAATTTGCAAATCAATTCTATCGATAAACGGCCCCGATACCCGCGATAAATAACGCATAACTTGATCAGGGGTCGCTCGCTTATCATGATGACACCCTGTCGGGCTGGGATTAAGTGCTGCAATAAGCTGAAACTGTGCCGGAAATTCCATTTGCCTTGCCGCACGCGAAATAGTCACGGTTCCGGTTTCCATTGGTTCTCGTAACGAGTCCAGTACTTTGCGCTCAAATTCAGGAAGCTCATCTAAAAATAATACACCATTGTGCGCTAACGATATTTCACCGGGTTTAGGGTTAGACGAACCGCCTACCAGCGCAACGGCAGAGCAGGTGTGATGCGGATTTCGAAATGGTCGCTGACGCCAGTTGGTTAAATCGATTGAGTGGCCAATAATGGAATACAAAGCAGCGGTATCAATGGCTTCATCATCTGACATAGTTGGCATTATTGTAGACATCCGTTGCGCAAGCATTGATTTGCCGGTTCCTGGTGGCCCTAAAAATAGTAGGTTATGTCCACCTGCGGCAGCAATTTCTAGTACTCGTTTAGCACCGGGTTGGCCTTTTACATCACTTAAATCGAGTAAAAAGTCTGGCGCTTGGGTACAGTCAGGGTAGGTAATATTCAATGGTAAAGGTTGTTGGTTGAGTAAGTCTCCCCACACCTCTTGTATAGAGCTTACCGCTTTTCGTTTTACACCGCTGACAAGGCTGGCCAAACTATCGTTTTCAAGAGGAAGAAAACAGCAACGGTTTTGCTCTTTAGCTCCGAGCACTGAGGGTAAAATAGCATTCACTGCACGTATTTCACCATTAAGTGCAAGCTCACCATAAAACTCATACTTATGAATATCAGGGCAGACTATTTGCCCCGATGCGACCAAAATGCCTACCGCAATCGCAAGGTCAAACCGCCCGCCGTCTTTTGGTAAATCGGCAGGTGCTAAATTAACGGTGATACGTTGATCGGGAAATCCAAATTGAGAGTTTTCAAGGGCGCTGCGTACTCTATCCTTGGCCTCTTTAACCGATGCTTCGGGTAAGCCGACAATATGAAATGCAGGTAAACCATTCCCTAAATGCACTTCAACCATAACCTCGGGGGCATTAATTCCTACTTGTGCGCGAGAAAATATACGGGCTAACGACATTCCTTATCCTAGTTAACTGCTGTATTAAACCAGTTTAGTCAGGATATTTAAAAACATGTAATATAATCTTCCATTTAATGGCCGAAAAGCGCAGCAATAAGGTCATTAACATACTCAAGATCATCGCCACTTCCACCGTTAAAGATAGGTTTATAGCTAACGTATACACAATACCACCAGCAATACAGGTAATAGCATAGAGCTCACCTTTGAGCAGCATAGGAATATCGCGGGCAAGCACATCGCGAATCAATCCACCAAAACAGGGGGTGATCACCGCCATAATAATAACCGTCATATCAGGCATACCGGCCAATTGCGCTTTTTGTGCTCCCATTACCGCAAAAAAGGCTAAACCAAATGCATCGGCTGTTTGTAAAACATAATAAGGAATCGATTTTTGTTTATTGATCAGTCGTGTTGTAACAAGCACTGCGGCTAAAATAGCATAGAAGTAGCTTTGATCGTGTAACCAAAATACGGGTTGATCGAGTATCACATCGCGAACAGTACCGCCACCAATAGCCGTAACGGTTGCAAGCACAACCACACCAAAGCCATCCATTTTCTTTTCATAGGCAACCAAGGTGCCCGATATAGCAAATACCGCTACGCCAATTAAATCAAACCAGTGATAGAGTTCAGTCATAATTTTGATTACAAAAAGTTTTAAAGAGTTTAACGCATAGCATACTAAATATTCAGCAATAACACTTTCAAAAAGTAGAATTAGAAAAGAACAGCAGAAATACGTGTTAAAAATAGCGTGAGGGAATATGAATTTTAGGCATAAAAAAACACGCTTTAGGCGTGTCGATTTAATAAAACATGTTATTTCAGTGGTTGCGGGAGCCAGAGTTTGTAAGGAGCGAACCAACGACCTTTGCTGGCTAATGGAGAGCTGAGTCCGACGCGCTTTTAGACGCACGAATTTCAGGCATAAAAAAACACGCTTTAGCGTGTCGATTTAATAAAACATGTTATTTCAGTAGTTGCGGGAGCCAGAGTTTGTAAGGAGCGAACTGACGACCTTTGCTGGCTAATGGAGAGCTGAGTCCGACGCGCTTTTAGACGCACTGAATTTTAGGCATAAAAAAACACGCTTTAGGCGTGTCGATTTAATAAAACATGTTATTTCAGTGGTTGCGGGAGCCGGATTTGAACCAACGACCTTCGGGTTATGAGCCCGACGAGCTACCAGACTGCTCCATCCCGCGCCTGAAATTGCAGATTTATTTATAGTTGCTTACATTACAACTTGGCTTCCAATGAAAAATTGGTTGCGGGAGCCGGATTTAAAGCGACTACCTTTGCTGGCTAATGAAGAGCTGAGACCGACAAGCTTTTCCTTAACTAACACTCTACAGTAACCTCAAACCTCTAAAGGAAATTGGTTGCGGGAGCCGGATTTGAACCGACGACCTTCGGGTTATGAGCCCGACGAGCTACCAGGCTGCTCCATCCCGCGCCTGTAATTTCTTTGTAACAGTATCGTGTTATTCACAAGCCTGTTTCGAAGAGAGCGCTATAATATAGGAATAAACCTATAATGCAAGGTTTTACTAATTAAAAACGTTTAAGTGAACAAAAACCCATCAAACGGCTATTATTACACTAATCGCTGATGTGGGTTTATCATTTTTTGCCACTCCCAATCGGGATGCCCCATAACAATAAAGTCTGGGTTTTCTGTGCTTTCTCTTTGGTTATAGGTCAGAGGGTTAAACTCAGCATCGGTAATACACCCCCCCGCCTCTTCAACTATTACTTGTGATGCGCCAGTGTCCCATTCACCAGTGGGACCAATTCTTAAAAAGCAGTCAGCTTTCCCTTCAGCAACAATACAGGCTTTAAGCGAACATGAGCCTAAAGCCACCGTTGCAAATTGCGCATTTAAATACTGACTCACGGCTTCTATTTTTTGGCGGCGACTTACAGCCAAAGTTAAACTTTCGGGAGGCGCTACAAATATTTGTTTATCATGCTCGCCTTTACGCTTAAACGCCCCATTATTAGCGGTAGCAAAATAGGTCACGCCCTTTGCTGGCCAATGAATCACTCCCAATACAGGATGATTATTTTCTATCAGCGCAATATTAACGGCAAAGTCGCCGCTTTCTAATATAAATTCACCGGTGCCATCCATCGGATCAAGCAGCCAATAGCGTTGCCAGTGCTGTCTGTCTTCCAATGCTGGGATCGGCGTTTCTTCGGACATAATAGGAATATCGGGAGCTAGCGCTTTTAAGCCAGCAACAAGTACATCGTTTGCGGCTAAATCTGCTTTAGTAACTGGCGTATTGTCTGATTTTTCTTGTTGACCAATATCATCTTTTTTATAAATAGCCATAATTGCATCACCTGCACTTTGGGCAAGTGTTATGCATGGTTCAAGTAATTTATCCATTAGTCGCTCCTGAGGCTAAATACTTATCTAATAATAGCAGAGCGGCAACACTACGTGCTTCAGTAAAGTCAGGTTGTTCTAATAGCGACTGCCACTGTGCAAGTGGCCATTTAACAAGCACTAATGGCTCTGGCTCATCACCTAATAGGGTTTCAGGGTATAAATCTTTAGCAAAGAGAATATGCATAGTGGCATTGAAATAACTAGGCGCCATAGTGACCGTTTTAAGTGCTTCAAAGTATTCTGCACCAAAGCCAATTTCTTCTTTGAGCTCTCGGTTTGCCGCTTGCTCAGGTGTTTCACCGGGGTCAATTAATCCTTTAGGGAAACCTAACTGATAGTTATTGGTGCCGGCGCAATACTCTCGAACGAGTAGTAGTTCGTTTTCAGCTGTGATGGGTACAATCATAACGGCTCCACGGCCACCGCCGCGAATTCGTTCATACTGACGCTCTTCGTCATTTGAAAATTTTAGTTCTAAAGACTCCACAGTAAATAAGCGACTTTTAGCGACAACATTATTACTGAGAATTTGTGGTGGTGTTGGGTGCTTTTTCTGTGTCATGGGCATCAATTTGCTATCATTGCAGTTATACTAATCATATACCCAAATGAGTATAAGATGCGAGTTTCAGTTTGAATTAAAAGCAATTTAAATGCAGAATTAATCATAAATATCTTACCCGTAGTTAAGGTTAAATATTTATCTGGCGTTATTGAATTCGCCCTTAATATTTCATCATTGGGTATATGTTTTTAAAGTTCAATTAACAGAGCCCATTATATTTCGCTTGCAAGCATTTCATCGCAACGTAATCATTTAACGCCTCAATCTCCACAAGGATGTATCATGCTCAATTGGTCAAAAATCGATACTGTATTACTCGACATGGACGGGACTTTACTTGATTTACATTACGACACTGACTTTTGGCTCAATGTTGTTCCACAACAACATGCTCTGGCTCAAAATATCAGTTTTGAGGAAGCCCGCGCAGATATCTTAAAACGCTATCAGGCTGTGAGTGGCAAAATTCAGTGGTACTGCTCTGACTATTGGGAAGCACAGCTAAACTTACCTATTCTCGAATTAAAGCGTCAATCTGCACATTTAATTAAAATACGTGAAGATGTTCCACATTTTTTAACTGAACTTCGACGTGCAGGTAAAGAACTCATTTTACTTACCAATGCTCATCCAGAATGCGTAATGCTTAAATTTGAACATACCGCCATTGATAACTACTTAGACGGGGTGGTGTCAACGCATGAATATGGGGTAAGTAAAGAGCAACAAAGTTTATGGCACAAGGTTCAAGGGGATTTAGGGTTTGATAAACGCCGCACATTATTTGTAGATGACAGCTTACCGGTATTAAATGCCGCACGAGAATACGGCATTGAGCATTTACTTGCGATTGCTAACCCTAATAGCCAGCAACCACATAACGAAATAACCGATTACTTAAGCGTCACCGATTACCGTAAGCTTATTTAGCTTATTCGCCCTGAGGGTAACGCGCTACTAAGCCTTGATATACCTGTTTTGCAAAATCTACATGCTCAGTATCAAGGCTTTTAACTACTTCAACTAAGTGTTCGTTATCTTCTTTGCCATGCCACACTTTAATGTAGCTACCCTCTTTGTAACCATGATCCTGACGGAAAAAGTTCAGCGTATTTTTACCCACATAGCCACGATATAAATCATCAATATCCATACCGATTTGTGCCATACAACCGGCAAAAGCAGCCGCGTTAAAAGTTTTATTGGCAACCGCACTGGCCGCTAATAATTCAAGCGTTTGTTTAAAATCATCGCCTTGCTGTGGGGCGCTCATTTGAGTTTGTAGCTGCGTAGCGATTTGCTCATAGCTGGTCTCACCGTCAATACGCAACGATAAGCCAAAGTGAAAAATATCAACCAGCTCTAAAATCACCTGTTCAGTATCTGGTGTTTGTTTTTTCCACCATTTCCAACCGTAATGGTCTAACATTTCTGCACATTCAACCCAAATAGCTCTGTACCATTCGAAGCCTTGGCTAAACCATTGCTCATGTACTTTAGTATTCATGGCATTTTGCATTTCTAGCATAACAACTAGCTTGTTTAAATTCGCAGACATATTGGTTCCACTGTTGGATTTATAATTAGGGTAATAATACAGATAATATAACTTAACGACCAGCCGAAAACTCATGCCATGAGTTGATCAGGTCAACAAAGTCTTCAAAACCACAACCACTGCTTAAATCATTCTCTTCAAGCATTAATTCGTCATCTTGGTAGGCTAATATATCTTCGTTATCTTGATGCAGCGCATGCGCTTCAAATAACGCTTCATCTTTAGAAAGGATCAGGTCAATTTCTTGGCCTTTAAGTGTTAACGGTTCAAAGCTTGAACTCACCGAGCTAATAAGCGCCAGCACCATAGCCACTTTGTCTTTGCCTATTTCTTCATTTAACCAACGGCCTATAATCGCATGCTCGCTGCTTATTTTAATTCTTAACCCACTAATAGGGTCGCGAATAAATTGGTATTCCATAACTTTATTCCAGTACTGCTAATTACAACAGATTATAACCTAGTCAGTTATGAATAACGCAAGCCAGATACAAAAATAGCGCCGCAAGGCGCTATTTCAATATCATCAATATAGCTAACCGCCTGAGCGATAGCGGGCAGCATCAATAATTGCCCATAAATGGAATACGGCTCCAACAATAGCTGGAACAACTAAGAACCATAACGCGTAACCGCCAAAAACCAAAATGGCAAACACCAGCGCCGATAAAATACGACCCTGTACCAACTGCCCTAAACCCGGGAAAAAAATATTACATAGAGCGGCTATTACATTTCCGCCAGAACCTTGTTGAGACATACTAACCTCTGTAGTTTAATTAATTTTGTATTTGTACTTATTATTTATACTTACACACTTTATGCCAATTTATTAAGGCTTACAAATCATACAGTTAAATTATTACGAATTTATCGCTTTAGTATTTTTTGCCAAAAATAAGTCAAATTAGCTATTTTAAATAGCTATTTTAGTTACTTGCTCAGTTTATACTGTTCACTATTCAACAACTTAAATACCTATTTTATAAATAGCTGTTTATAAAAACAGTATTTTATTTAGCCTAACAAAAACACCTGTTATACTGCTCTCATTATTGATTAAAAAGGCGTAACGATGGACGTTTCAGAATTACTCGATGGCTTAAATGATAAACAACGCGATGCCGTTGCAGCGCCATTACAAAACATGCTGGTATTAGCAGGAGCAGGTTCAGGTAAAACTCGAGTATTGGTTCATCGTATTGCCTGGTTAATGCAAGTAGAGCAAGCCTCTGCCTACAGTATTTTTGCGGTAACCTTTACCAATAAAGCCGCTAAAGAGATGCGCTCAAGAGTTGAAGAAACTCTAAAAGCCCCTGTTGGTGGCATGTGGATTGGTACTTTCCATGGTTTATCGCACCGAATTTTACGGGCACATCACCGTGAAGCAAATTTACCTGAAGCCTTTCAAATTTTAGACTCTGACGATCAGCTTCGTATGATCAAGCGTTTGTTAAAATCTATGAATATTGATGATAAAAAATGGCCAGCCAAACAGTTTGGTTGGTACATAAGCGCTAAAAAAGATGAAGCTTTACGCCCTAAAGATATTCAGGCATACGATATTAACGAGCAAATGATGCTGCGCGTTTACGCAGCCTATCAAGAAGCTTGTGATAGAGCGGGCCTAGTTGATTTTGCTGAAATATTACTACGTAGCTATGAGGTACTTAAAAATAACCCAACCTTGCTGCGTCATTATCAGCAGCGCTTTGCGCACATGCTAGTAGACGAGTTTCAAGATACCAATACTATTCAGTATGCATGGTTAAAACTACTTGCTGGCGACACTAGTAGTATTATGATTGTAGGCGATGATGACCAAAGTATTTACGGTTGGCGTGGCGCTAAAATAGAAAACATTAAACGCTTTTTAACAGACTTTGATGCTGAAACAATTCGCCTTGAGCAAAACTATCGCTCGACTGCCACTATTCTTAAAGCGTCTAATGCGCTTATACAGAATAACTCCGAGCGTATGGGTAAAAGCTTGTGGACTGACGGTAACGACGGCGAACCAATTTCTATTTATGCTGCCTTTAACGAGCTAGATGAAGCGCGCTTTGTGAGTAGCAAATTACGCAGCTGGTTAAATGCCGGAAATGCGCTACAGGATGCGGCTATTTTGTATCGTAGTAATGCGCAATCGCGGGTACTTGAAGAAGCGATGCTACAAGAAGGTTTAAAATACCGAATTTATGGTGGTATGCGATTCTTCGAACGTCAAGAAATTAAAGATGCCCTCTCATACTTACGCTTAGTGGGTAACCGCCAAGATGATGCCGCATTTGAGCGTGTAATTAATACCCCAGCCCGAGGCATTGGTGACAAAACATTAAGCCATATTCGTGACTGCGCTCGCGCTGAATCTTTGCCGCTTTGGTATGCTGCTAAAGCCATTGTAGAACAACAGCATTTATCGGGTCGCGCTTCTGGAGCTGTTGCCAAGTTTGTTGAGTTAATTGAACATATTGAAGATAAAATTAGTGACTTAACGCTGCAAGAGCAAGCCAAATACACTATCCAAACCTCTGGCCTTATGGCCATGTATCAAGCTGAAAAAGGCGAAAAAGGCCGCGCTCGAGTAGAAAACTTAGAAGAATTAATTAGTGCCTGCGATCAGTATGAACTCCCTGAAGAGGAAGAGTTTAGCTCGCCACTACAAGGCTTTTTAGCTTACACCTCACTTGAGTCTGGCGAAGGCCAAGCCGATGAGCATGAAGACGCCGTACAAATGATGACGCTTCACTCAGCTAAAGGTTTGGAGTTTCCTTTAGTGTTTATGGTCGGTGTTGAAGAAGGTATGTTTCCATCTCAGCAAAGTAATGAAGAAACCGGCCGTTTAGAAGAAGAGCGCCGCCTTTGTTACGTGGGTATGACCCGCGCTATGGATAAGCTCTATATAAGCCATGCCGAAAGCCGCCGTTTATATGGCCAAGAGAAATATCACAGCCCATCGCGCTTTTTACGTGAAATACCCGAAGACTGCGTAGAAGAAATTCGCATTAAAACACAAGTATCTCGCCCGCCTGCAGCCGGTCGCTTTAGCGCATCGGTTAGCCATGCTGCATTTGAAGAAAGCGGATTTAACTTAGGTCAACGCGTGCTGCATGCAAAGTTTGGCATTGGCACCGTACTCAACTACGAAGGCAGTGGCGCACAATCTCGCGTACAAGTTAACTTTGACGACTTAGGCAGTAAGTGGTTAGTAACAGCTTATGCAAGATTACAAGCCGTTTAACCACGTTGTAGAGCGTGTACAGCAACAACTTGCGTATGCGAAACATCGCCAGTTACTGCTGCTTACAGGCGATAAAAATTGGTGTTATGAGCAATGTACTCAGCTGCTTGCTCATTTGCAGCACCCTTCTTTTGTACTGTCAAAAAGCACTCATTTAATTAATGCACATTGGCCAGAGCATACCCACCAAATTTTAGGGCAAGAGTGCGCCCATGCTGTTTATGACGGCTACAGTGGACTGGTGCCAGATAAACTAGCTGCGCTTAGTGGCGTTGTGCAAGCAGGTGGTTTTTTTATTATATTGCTACCCGAACTTAAAGAACTTGAACACTGGTGTGATGACGCCCTTCCCTTATTTCAATCTTTTGGGCAAATGCACCCTTACAGCTTTTTTAACCAACGCTTAGCTCACTTACTAAGCAAAACTACTTTACTGCATTTGAGCCAACAAAATGGTTGGCGGTGTATTACCGATACGAATCTATCAACTGGTGAAATTGACTTTACCGAGCAACAACAGTGTATTGAATTAATAATAAAAACGGCAAACGGACGAGCAAATCGACCATTATTAATTAATGCAGATCGGGGAAGAGGAAAATCAGCCGCATTAGGTATTGCAGCAAGTAAACTCAGCGATAAAAAAATCCTCATCAGCTCTATGCAATTTCGCGCATTGCACAGCAGCTTTAAACATTTAGCAAACGCACTTAATTTAGAGTATCAAGCAGGCAATAAATGCATTGCAAACATGCAATATATTGCACCTGATCAACTACTTAACGAACAGCCTGAGTGTGACTTGCTATTAATTGATGAAGCGGCAGCAATCCCTGTTCCAATGCTAATAAAACTACTCCACCTTTATCCTCGCGTGGTATTTTCAAGCACCATGGTTGGCTATGAAGGCAATGGTCGCGGCTATATTTTAAAGTTTACTCGCTACATTAAAACGCATTTTAAAAATATGCGCAGTATGACTCTTGAGCAGCCTATTCGCTTTGCAAAGCAGGATCCATTAGAGCTGCATATTCGCACGTTATTAGCCTTAGATGCTGAACATCACAGCCTCACCTTACACTCTACCCCTTTGCAATTTAAGCAATTACAGGCACATCAACTTGCTAGTAACGAGTTACTACTTTATCAAGTGATTGGGTTGCTAACGCTGGCACATTATCAAACCAGTGTGAATGATTTACGCCACTTACTAGACGCCACTAAACAACATGTATTTGTTTGCCAACAAGGTGATAATATTCTCGGTGTCTGTTTAATTGCGATTGAAGGTGGATTTAATGCTTCCATGAGCAATGAAATAGCACTAGGAAAGCGTAGGCCTCAAGGTCACTTAATGGCACAAACGCTAGCACAATTGAGTTTTAATGCTGATGTTTTAAAACAACACTGCGCCCGCGTGGTGCGTATAGCCATTGATCCACAGCATCACAACAAAAAAATAGGCACACAGTTACTTAAATACTGTGAACAGCAATTGCAGAGCGAGTGTCATTGGTTTGGTGCCAGCTTTGGTGGCAATGCGCAATTACTCAGTTTTTGGCAAAGTAATGGCTTTGATTTAGTTAAACTCGGTTTTCAAAAAGATAAGGCAACGGGCGAGCATAGCGCATTAGTTGTTAAAAGCTTAACTAAAAGTGACCATCTAGTAGAGCAATTAGTAGCACAGTTCGAAGCCGATTTCCCTTTGCAACTACTCGATCACTATAGTCAGCTTGATTATCAACTGGTCGCGAAAATTGTCTCTCATTTTAATACTCATACCGACAGTATAACTGAGCAATCAAGATTAAAGTCTATGTTAACAAGTGACTACCAGCTTTTTAATATAAAACCATTACTCTGGCGACGTTTTTGGGCATTGCCGTATAGCTTGCCAACCGATGACGATAATTTCCAATATGTTTTTATTAGGCTAGTATTACAAAATTGGACACCGAAAAATATCCAAAGTCAGTTAGGTTTGAATGGCACAAAGTCATTTAATACATTATTTAAAAAGGCTGTAAATAATTGGTATGAGCGCATTTCGCATAATAGTAAACCTTAACATTGTCCTTATAGCATTAGTGCTTGGGCAAACTTTCGCGCATGCCGAGCAAACCAACAACAAAGTAATTAAGCTGGGCATGTCTACTGCACTGACTGGCCCTGCTAAAAATATTGGCCAACAGTTACATAAAGGTAGCAGCGTTTATTTTGACAAAGTTAATAACGCTGGCGGTATTAATGGCGCTAAGGTGCTACTTTTAGTTGCTGACGATCACTATGAACCCAAACAAACCGTTAATAATACTCGTGAGTTTATTTACACAAATAAAGTTGATGCCCTGTTTGGTGCAATGGGTACCCCAACCAGCCATGCAATTATACCTTTACTAGAGCAATCAAAAATTCCGTTCTTAATGCCTTTTAGCGGGGCGAGCTTTCTACGTGAAAAACCGTCAGTTAAAGCATTTAACTTAAGAGCAAGCTATAACGACGAAGCACAAGAACAAATCAAATACCTCGTTGAAGAGCATAAGCATACTAAAATAGGGCTACTTATACAGGCTGACGAATTTGGCTTATATGTAGAATCAGGACTAAGAGAAGCACTCGCTAAATATAATCTTACACCGGTAATAGTTGCTCGCTACAAACGCAATAGCCAAGATGTGGAGTCGGCACTTAATACCTTAAAATTAAGCGGAGTTACGGCAATCTGTTTAGTCGGCACTTATGAACCACTCTCTGAGTTTATTAATAGTGCCCAAAAGCAAGGGTTTAATCCTGAATATACTAGCGTTTCGTTTGTAACCAGCTTTGACTTATTTGATGAAATAAACTCACCATCAAATATTATGGTAACGGAGATTGTTCCAAACCCACTAAATTGTAACGATAATTTTTGTACTGAGTTTTTAGCCGATATGCAAGCGAGCAACATTAAAAAACCAAGTCGTCTTCATTTTGAGGGTTATATTAACGCTATGGCATTTAGCAAAGCAGCGAAAAACTGTCAATTCCCCCTTCAGCAATCCTGCCTGATGAATGAGCTTAATTCTTTATTAGTAACCGATATACTTATCCAAAAGTTATTCATAAATACTGAAAACAACAATAAACGTAATGTTTATCGCTCTTATTATGTGAATAAATAAATACCTTGCAAATATTGTTCCATTCTTAGTATACAAACTTAGTATGTGAGGAAGCCATGGACTTAATTAATTTTAAAGTGGGTTATAAAACCATTTCACTTAAGATTCTTGATATCTTATTAACAGAAAAATTTCATAATAACCTCACGGTGCTGCCTAACGATAACAAGAGCTTCCTAGGCGTTAAAGATTATATGGGGATCCCAACCCCAGTATTTGACTTAGGAATAATTTTAAATGGCGTGTCTACAGAGCACAGTAACCGAGATGCGTTAAAGCAACTTAAATCTTGGCAAAAACAACTCAATACGTGGTTTAATCAATTAGAACAAGCGTTACTAAGTTCGCAAAATTCGTTAAATACGAGTCAATGTGAGCTTGCTGACTTTGAACAATTTTATATGGAATTTAAAACCGATAACGACGAATTAAAAAGTACAATGTCACGCTTTAATGAGCCGTTTAAATCACTTTTACAAAAAGTAGAAGACGCTATTAAAGTACATAAGTAAAAGATCCACCTTCTAAAGAAGGTGGCTTTGAATTAGCCCCCTAAAAGGG